>NZ_JAYMZS010000030.1:0-70389 GCF_035828755.1 Amycolatopsis sp. H20-H5
CAGCAGCTCGAGCCGGGGAGCCCGCTGCTCGCCGACCTCGAGCGGCAGCCGATCCCCGCCGGGCTGCCGTGGCTGTCGGTGTGGACCGGCGACGACCAGACGGTGACCCCGCCGGAGACCGCCCGCCTCGACGGCGCGGTGAACGTGCCGGTGCAGGACGTCTGCGCGGATTCCCGGATCGGCCACGGCGACCTGCCCACCGACGCGGCCGTCACCGGCCTGGTCCTGCGCGGCCTCGGCACCGCCCCGCTCACCGCCCCCGGCCCCGGCGACTGCACCGCCCTGCGCGCCGCAGGCGCCTGACGGCGGACTGCCTCTGAAGGCCACCATGAGGGACTCTAACGCCCTCATGGTGGCCTTCAGGGACCTTCGGGAGGGGGGTCAGCTGGTGATGTCTTTGGTGCCGAAGTTGGCCCAGGCCGCGCCGAAGAAGACGACCAGGTAGCCCGCCTGCAGGAGCAGGCCCTTGTCGATGTTGTGCCAGAACACCGGGTCGCGGAAGAAGTCGATCCACGAGAGCCAGTAGTGCGTCGGCAGGTACGGCTTGATCGCCACGGCGGAGTCCAGCGTCTCCAGGATCGAGCTGGTGATCAGCACCGCCAGCCCGCCCAGCGCCGCGCCGAGCGCCGAGTCGGTCAGCGTGGACAGGAACAGCACGATCACCGCGAACCCGAGCATCGACACCACGATGTAGCCGATCGCGCCCAGCAGCCGCAGCCCGAGCGCGGTCGAGCTCAGCGACGCCCCGGACAGCGAGGTCACCCCGCCCGCCTGGCCGACGGCGCCCGGGGCCGCCGCGCCGCCGGAACCGAACAGGCCGACGCCCACGGCCAGCGAGGTGATGACCACCGCCACGATCGCCAGCACCACGAACACGGCCAGCGCCACCAGTTTCCCGGTCAGCAGTCGCGTCCGGCCGACCGGTCGGACCAGCAGGTAGCGCAGCGTCCCGCTCGCCGCCTCCCCGGCGATCGCGTCGCCAGCCGTCACCGCGACGGCGACCGGGAGGAACACCGGCAGCACCAGCGCCAGCGCGGCCGCCGGGTAGAGCGACCCGTTGGCCAGCACCGCGGACAGGAACGCGCCGCCCTGGCCCGGCGGCGGCGCGAAGTCCGCGGTGGCCAGGAACACCGCGACGATCGCGGGCAGCAGGCACAGCAGCAGCACGCTGACCCACACCCGGGGCCGCAGCGCGAGTTTCCGCAGTTCGACGCCGATCACGCGGGCCGCCGGTCGAAGCGGTCCGAACCGGAACCCGTCACTTCGAGCACCACCTGTTCCAGTGAACGCCGCTCGGCGCCGATCGACACGACCCGCACCCCGGCTTCGACGAGCAGGGCGTTGAGTTTCGCCGGGTCCTCGTGGCGGATGACCAGCCGCTCGCCGTCCCTCGACTCCAGCTGGCCGTCCAGCACCGCGGCCGCGGCGTCCTGGTCCGGTGTGTCGAGCAGCACCCGCCCGGTGAGCGCGCGCAGATTTTCGACGTCGTCCTCCAGCACGAGCCTGCCGCGGTCGACGATGCCGACCCTGGTGCACAACTGCTCGACCTCGGCGAGCAGATGGCTGGACAGGAAGATCGTGGTGCCGCCCGCGTTCAGCGCGAGCAGCAGTTCGCGGATCTCCTTGATGCCCTGGGGATCCAGGCCGTTGGTGGGTTCGTCGAGCACCAGCAGCCGCGGTTTGCGCAGCAGCGCGCCCGCGATCCCGAGCCGCTGCCGCATGCCCAGCGAGTACGCCTTGACCGGGCGGTTGTCGATCCCGGACAGACCGACCTGGTCGAGCGCCTCGCCGACGCGGCGGCCGCGGTCGCGCCGCCTGCCGCCGCGCCCGGCGGCGTCGAGCAGCGTCAGGTTCCGGCGGCCGGACAGGTGCGGGTACGCCGCCGGGCTTTCGACCAGGGCGCCGACCTCGGGCAGGATCTCCGCCACCCGTTTCGGGACCGGTTTGCCGAGCACCTCGATCTCCCCGCTCGTCGCGTAGACGAGCCCGAGCAGCATCCGCACGAGGGTGGTCTTGCCGGAGCCGTTCGGGCCGAGGAAGCCGTAGCGGTCGCCTTCGCGCACATCGAGACTCACCGCGTCGACGGCCAGCGTGGAGCCGAAGCGTTTGGTCAGCTCGCGGGTGACGATCACCGGCCACCACCCCGGCGCAGGACGGCCAGCGCGCGGCCCGCGGTCTCCAGTGAGGCCGGGGTGACCAGCCCGGCCAGCAGGTACGAGCGCCGGGAGACCGTCGAGTTCACGACCATCAGCGAAAGCGGCGGGATCGCCAGCGCGACAGCGGTGCCGCCGGGCAACTGGACCGACCTCGCCCCGCCTTTGGCCGCGGCGTCACTCGCGCCGTTCGCGAGATCGCGCGGGATGGCGAGGACGACGAACGACGCCAGCCCGGTGCCGTAGAGCCCCGCGCCCTGCACCCCGCCGAGCGCCGTGGTCCGCAGCGGCTTCCCGGCCAGCGACGACGGCAGCGGCGCCCGGCCGAGCGCGCCCAGCGCGGCGGTGACGTCCGGGGCCTTCGCCACGGCGAACCCGCTGCCCGGCGCGGGACGCGGCGGCTCCGCCAGCACGTCGGGCTGGGTCTGGGCGAGCTCCTCGAAGGAGGTGGTGAGCACGGGTGCGGTCTGTCCTTTCGCGGTCAGTTCGACTTGGACGGCCACCCCGGTACCCGGATCCGCCCAGACGTCGATCCGGCCGACCGTGGTGTCCGGATCGGCCGGGGTCAGCCGGATCCCGGCGGCCTCGACCCCGGCCACCCGGCGCGCGGGCAGGGCGTCGACCCGGTCGCCGGGCGCGGCCGCGAGCAGCCGCCTGGCCAGCTCGGGCGGCAGCAGGTCCGCGGCTCTGGGCAGCCGGACGGGCGGTTCGCCGAGGAACTGCGTGAGCGTGTTGGCGCCGTAGTCCCAGCTGTACTCGCTGTCCGCGGTGCGGGTGAGGTCCCGCTCGCCGCTCGTGGTCAGCACGTCCACCCGGTAACTGTCGGGAGAGGAGTACCAGGCGCGCAGCTGCGTGGTGCCGGTGAACAGCTTGGTGACGTCGGCGAGTTTGGGCAGGTCGGGCAGCCCGAGCGACCCCCGGCTCTCGGCGTAGCCCTGGTAGGGCTGCCGGGCCGACGCGGCGATCAGCGCGCGCAGCCGCCCGGGGTCGGCCGAGGCCCCGGCGGGCAGCGCCGCGACCACCAGCGGCACCGCCACCAGCACCGCGGCCACCGCGCTCACCAGTGCCCAGCGACGGCCTTTCGTGCGGTTCGCCAAGCGCAAGGGCACCACCGTTCCTGGTCTCGTCCCCTCTTTGTACGCCGCCAGCCTGTGAGACCTCCCTCTTGTTTCCTTACGGATCGCGAACGCGTCCGGTTCAGGCTCGCCCCGACTGGGGGATGGCCGAGCGGCGGGAAAGCCGCTGTGCTGAGGGGAACGATCTCGGCGACGAAGACGAGAGGCACCCTCATGAGACGCTGGTTCCCGGTGGCGATCGCGCTGGCCTGCGGGGCGGCGACGGCCCTGTTCCCCGGCTCCGCCTCGGCGGCCCCCGCGCACGACCCGGTGGTGTTCGTGCACGGCTACGGCGGTTCGGCTGCCGAGTTCTCGGTGCTCCGGCAGGCCTTCCTGGACGCGGGTTACCAGCCGGGCGAGCTCTATTCGCTCGACTTCTCCAACACCCAGCTCAACGAGGTGACCGCGGGGCAGCTGGCCGGGCTCGTCGGCACCGCGCTGGCCGAGACCGGCCGGTCGAAGGCGGATCTCATCGGCTTCTCGATGGGCAGCCTCAGCTCGCGCTACTACCTCAAGAACCTCGGTGGCACGGCCGAGGTGGCGCATTTCGCCAGCATCGCCGGGGCGAACCACGGCACGCTACTGGCGTACGGCTGCGCGCTGATCACCGCGGACCAGGCCTGCCCGCAGCTGCAGCCGACCTCGCCGCTGGTGCTGGGCGTCAACTCCGGCGACGAGACCCCGGGTCCCACGGTCTACGGCACCTGGGCCTCGCCCTGCGACCTCGCCGTCGTGCCCTCGGTGTCGATCCGCCTGGCCGGTGCCGACAACCACTGGACCTCGTGCACCGACCACGTCGGCACGCTCGCCAACCCGGCGGTCCAGGCGCAGGTGGTGGCGCTGTTCGGCACCTAGCCGGTTTACCGTGGCGCTGATAATCGACAAACCGACAATGTCCGGCGCTGTCTAGCGCTGTCCTGTGACGTAGCCGGACGCGGCCGTAAGGCGGGTGCGTCCGGCCGCCCGGTGCGAGATGATTGTTTGATGGCAAGCAAGCCCGAGGGCGTGGCCGAACGGCCGACCGATGAAGGGGCTTCCGGCTTCCCCGAGCACGACGCGCGCGTCGCGGCGCTGCGGCGTCAGCTGGCCGAGATTCCCGCGCACGGCCAGGTCCGGCTGGCGAAACGCACGTCCAACCTGTTCCGCTCCCGTGCCGCCGCGAAGACGCCGGGCCTCGACGTCTCCGGGTTCACGCACGTCCTTCACGTCGACCCCGAGACGCTGACCGCCGAGGTCGAGGGCATGGTCACCTACGAGGCGCTGGTGGACGCCACGCTGGCGCACGGGCTGATGCCGCTGGTCGTGCCGCAGCTCAAGACCATCACGCTGGGCGGCGCGGTCACCGGGCTCGGCATCGAGTCGTCCTCGTTCCGCAACGGCCTGCCGCACGAATCGGTGCTGGAGATGGAGCTGCTCACCGGCGACGGCCGCGTCGTCGTGGCACGCCAGGACAACGAGCACGGCGAGCTGTTCCACGCCTTCCCCAACTCCTACGGCACGCTCGGTTACGCGCTGCGGTTGCGGATCCGGCTGGAGCCGGTCAAGCCGTTCGTCAAGCTCCGCCACGTCCGCCACCACGACCCGCGTGAGTACTTCGAGGACCTTGGCGAGACCTGCCGGACCCGCTCCCGCGACGGCGAACAGGTCGACTTCGTCGACGGGACCGTCTTCGGGGCCGACGAGCTGTACCTCACGCTGGGCACGTTCGTCGACGAAGCGCCCGCGACCAGTGACTACACCTGGCTCGACATCTACTACCGCTCGATCCAGCAGCGCGAGACCGACCACCTGACCACGCGGGACTACCTGTGGCGCTGGGACACCGACTGGTTCTGGTGCTCCCGCGCGTTCGGCGTGCAGAACCGGTTCGCGCGGCGGCTGCTGGGCCGCCGTCTGCTGCGCTCTTCGGTCTATTGGAAGGTCGTCGCCCTCGAACGGCGGTTCGGGGTGGCCGCCAAGATCCTGCGGTTGCGCGGCCTGCCGCCCGAGGAGACCATCGTCCAGGACATCGAGGTGCCGCTGGATCGCGCGGGCGAGTTCCTCGCGTTCTTCCAGCGGGAGATCCCGATCAGCCCGGTCTGGATCTGCCCGGTACAGCAGACCTCCCGCGAGGTCCGGTGGCCGCTCTACGAACTGGACCCGGACGCGCTGTACGTCAACTTCGGGTTCTGGTCGGCCGTGCCGCTGGAGCCCGGTGAACGGGACGGCGTGCACAACAGGCTGATCGAACAGACCGTCTCGGACCTCGGCGGACGCAAGTCGCTCTACTCCGACAGCTTCTACGCCGAAGACGTCTTCTGGCGTTTGTACAACGGTCCGGCCTACCGTGCGGTTAAGCGGCTGTATGACCCGAATGCCCGGCTGCTAGATCTGTACGACAAATGCGTCCGGGGTCGTTGACCCCCCGCGTGAGCCAGAAAGAAGAGTCATGAGCAGGACAGAGCCCTCCGTCGGCAAGATCTTCGACCGTGTCCTCGGGTCGGGCGGCGAGGTGTCGATCACCGCCTACGACGGCAGTTCCAGCGGCCCGGCGGACGCGGGGGTCAAGATCGAGATCCGGTCCCCGCTCGCGCTGAGCTACCTCGTGTCGTCCCCCGGCGATCTCGGCCTGGCCCGCTCGTACGTGGCGGGCGCGCTGGAGGTGCACGGCGACCTCTACACGGCGTTGCGCGCGCTGGTCTCCCAGGTCGACCAGCTCAGCGCCGCGGACCGGTTGTGGCTGCTGCGCGAGCTGGGTCCCCGGCACCTGCGCCGGGTGCCGCTGCCGCCGGAGGAGCTGCCCGGCCGGTTCCGCCGCAACGTCGACGGCCTGCGCCACTCCCGCACCCGTGACAGCAACGCCATTTCCCGGCACTACGACGTGTCCAACCGGTTCTACGAGCTGGTCCTCGGCTCGTCGATGGCCTACACCTGCGCGGTGTTCCCGGAAGCGGACGCGACGCTGGAGCAGGCGCAGGAGAACAAGTTCGACCTGGTCTGCCGCAAGCTCGGGCTCAAGCCAGGGATGCGGCTGCTCGACGTCGGGTGCGGCTGGGGCGGCATGGTGGCGCACGCCGCGCAGCACTACGGCGTGCAGGTCATCGGGGTGACGCTCTCGCGCGAGCAGGCACTGTGGGCGCAGAAGGACATCGTCGCCAAGGGGCTCGCCGACCGGGCCGAGGTGCGGCACAGCGACTACCGCGACGTCACCGAGTGGGGTTTCGACGCGGTGTCGTCGATCGGGCTGACCGAGCACATCGGCGCCCGGCAGGTGCCGGCGTACTTCCGGTTCCTGTCCTCGAAACTCAAACCGCGGGGCAGGCTGCTCAACCACTGCATCACGAACCCGAACACCCGGGTGGCCCACCGCTCACGCGGGTTCATCGACCGGTACGTCTTCCCGGACGGCGAGCTCGAAGCCGTCGGCGAGATCACGTCGGCCATGCAGGACAACGGGTTCGAGGTCCGGCACGTCGAGAACCTCCGCGAGCACTACGCGAAGACGCTGGCGGGCTGGTGCGTCAACCTGGACGAGAACTGGACCGAGGCGGTCGGCGAGGCCGGCGAGGGCCGCGGCCGGGTGTGGGCGCTGTACATGGCCGCGTGCCGCCTCGCCTTCGAGCGGCACGAGCTCGAGCTGAGCCAGGTGCTCGGCGTCAAGGTCGGCGACGGCGGCGACGCGGGCATGCCCCTGCGCCCGGACTGGGGTGTCTAGCCGGGGATCTGCTGCAACGTCCAGGTGTTGCCGTCGGGGTCGCTGAAGGCCGAGTAGAGGACACCGCCCATGTCGTCGATCTCGCCCATCTCGACCCCGCGGCCCGCCAGTTCCTCGCGGGCCGCGCGGATGTCCTTGACGACCAGGTGGAAGCCCCGCTGCGAGCCAGGGACCATGTCCATGCCCGGCAGCCCGGACCACAGCAGGACGGAACAGCCCGAGCCGGGCGGCGTCAGCTGCACGATCCGGACGCCCTCGCCGACGGTCATGTCGTGGTCGGCGGCGAAGGCTGCCTTGTCCACGTAGAAGGCCTTCGCCCGGTCGATGTCGGTGACCGGGACCGGGACCAGTTCGAGCTTCATCTCCAGCGTCATCGGGTGAGTTTCGCCCGGCCACGGCCGCGGGGCAAGGCGGACAGCGCGCTCAGCCCGGACGCGGCCAGCACGGCCAGCGCCACCGCGGCGGTGGTGGTCGCGAGCGGTGACGCGGCCAGCGGAGAGACGCCGGTGAGGGATTCGAAGCCGGTCACCGCGATCAGGACGGCGTACGCGGCGGCCGCGACCCACACCAGCAGCACCCGCCGCCGCTCGCTCCACGCCGTGAACCCGAGCAGCCACGCCAGCGCCGGGAGCACCAGGATCGCGTGCATCGCCACGGCGTGCAGCGGTTTCAGCGCGCCCGCCGTCGTGTACGCCAGCTGCGCCTGCCCGCCCCTGGCCTCGACCACGCCGGTGGCGATCATCGCGGCCCCCGCGCCCAGCGCGATCAGCAGCGCGAGGAAGCCGAACCGGACGGCGATCCGCATGCTCGGGGCCGTCGCGCCCGTCCCCACCAGCGTGGCTCCGGCGAAGCCCAGCGCCGTCACGATGATGACGCCGCCACCGCCCGCCAGCGTCATGGACACCGCGTTGTCGAAGCCCGTCTCGAAGTTGAAATGCGAAGGCACGCCACGCCAGGCCTGCAGGCTCACCAGCACGACCTCCACGACACACGCCGCGGTGAACACCCCGAGCAGCAGCGTCCTGGCCCGCGGCCGGACCTCGACGAACGAGGTCGCCCACGCGACCGACGCCAGCGTCAGCCCGAAGGACAGCCCGAACGTGGCCGCCTTGCGCAGCGACAGCGGCCCGGACCACGAAGCGCCGGTCACGAGCAGCACCCCGACGTGCGCCAGGCCGCTGACGAAAAGCACGGCGCCGGTCGCGTAGGCGACGCGTTCGACCGTTCTGCCGTGGATCCAGCTTTCGCGTAGTGCGCTGCCGATGTCGCTCATGGACCCAGTGTCGACGGCTCAGCCCGCTGTCGCGTCCGACGTGGAGCGGCTTCGCGCGTACGCGCGTTTACGTAGCCGTGCCGTCGTTCTTGAGGTCTGTCAGTGACGCCTCGAGCCAGGCGAGTTCGGCCTGGCACATCGTGCGCAGGTAATCGATCTCGACGAGGTGGGCCGACGCGACCGCGGCGGTGAGGTCCGCGTCCAGCCTGACGATCTCTTCGCGCAGCGCGGACTGCCGCTGTTCGAGCGCGGCCAGCCGGGCCTCCGGCGGCACGCAGTCCAGGAAGGAGAGCGCGGCGGGGAACTCCGGGTACTCCTTGGCCGGGGTGCCGAGCATCTCCAGCAGCCAGCGTCGCGCCGTCCGCTCGCCGGCCTCCGTGACCTCGTAGACGGTGCGCTCCGGCCGGTGCTCGTCGCGGGCGGTTTCCTTGACCGAGATCAGATCGCTGCGTTCGAGCCGTTCGATGACCTGGTAGATGGCGTTGCGCTGGGAGACGTTGACGACGCGGTCCTTGTGCCAGCGCAGGATGAGGCGGCGCAGGCCGTACGGGTGCAGGGGCTGGCGGTCCAGCAGGAGCAGGACCGTCATCGCCAGCGGCGAGCGCCGGGCACTCCGAGTCGTCATCCGCACCCTGTCCCGATCTCGACGATTTTCGCCAGTATAGGCGGTTGGCCCGTACCCCCAGGGTGTCGAACGGATCAAGGTGTCCCTTGTGGACGAATGGGTTTGACGCATTACATTGATAGTCTTAATATGGCTATGAGCAGTAGGGCCAATCGATGGTGGACTGCCGGGCAGGAGGGGGGCTCCATGGCGCGATCGTCGTTCCACGTGCTGGTGATCGGCGCGGACGCCGGGGGACTGTGCCTGGCCCACGGTCTGGTCAAGGCCGGAATCGACGTCACGGTCTACGAACAGGACCCGGCGGGAATCGTTTTCCCGCAAGGATTCCGCGTCGGCTTGAGTGCGGGCGGCAGCCGCGCGCTGTACGAATGTCTTCCGCCCGAGTCCTTTGACTTGTTCACCGCGAGCTGCGCCGCGCCGCTGCGGCTCGGCAGCCGGTGGACCGAGAGCCTGCACAAGCTGGGCTCGACGGCGTTCCCCGAGCCGCCGGACCCGGTGGGCGGCGAGAAGGCGGTGAGCCCGGGGACGCTGCGGCAGGTCCTGCTCGCCGACGCGGGCGAGTTCGTGCGGTTCGGCCAGCGTCTCACCCACCACGAGCGCGATCGGGACGGCTCGGTGACCGCGTACTTCGCCGACGGCACCTCGGCCACCGGTGACGTGCTCGTGCCCTTCCGCGTCCGTCCGGAGCACCCGTCGCACACCGGGACGGTCGGCGGGCGGGTGCCGCTGACGGCCGAGGTCCGGCAGCTGCTCCCGGCGGAGATGAGCAAGGGCGTCTCGATGATCTTCGCGCCGGGCGGGTACTTTTTCCTTTCCCACGCGATGGAGTTCGACGCCGAGCGTCGTCGCGCGCTGCGCCCCGGCGTCGGCGAGCAGGACGTCGACCACCTCGCCTGGACCGTCACGGTGCCCGACGGGGAGCGGCTGCGGGACCTTCGTGGCGAGGAGCTGCTCACCACGATCCGGTCGCTGACCCCGGCATGGTCGCCCAAGCTGCACAAGCTGTTCGGCCTCACCGATCCCGCCACCTGCTTCACCGGCACGTCCGCCCAGGAGACAGGGGTCGACACGGCGTTGCGTGACGCGAGGATCCTGCGCGCCAGGCTCGTCGCCGCCCGTGACGGCGGGTTCACGCTGCAGGAGCTGGAGACCCGCGAGTGCGCCCAGCGTCGGTGAACCGGCGCCCAGGAGTCCTTTATGGACACCCGGTCGCCGAAGCTCATCGACCTGGGCCGAGCGGTGGTCAGTCGCGGGGACCCTGGCGGCGGCCGACCGCCTTGCCGATGAAGTAGCCCAAGATCAGGCCGACGATCAGGCCGATGACGATGAAGAAGATGACGGTCGCGGCGGCGATCTTGCCCGCGGTGCCGAGGAAGCTCGCTTCGATGTCCTGTGCGGCGAGCACGGCCTGGGTGAGTGCGTAGTGAGTCATGATCCCAGGATGGCAGCCCTTCCCCCGCGGTGCGCGGCGGCGTTCGCCCCTCCGGCCGGATAAGGTGCTGCGCGTGGATCAGGAAGCTGAGCAGACGGTGGTCATCCATACCGACGGCGCGTGCCTGGGCAATCCCGGCCCCGGCGGGTGGGGGGCCGTGCTGCGCTACGGTGACCACGAGAAGACGCTGTGCGGGGGCGAAGCGGGCGAAACGACCAACAACCGCATGGAGCTCACCGCGCCGGCCCGCGCGCTGGACAGCCTGAAGCGGCCGTCGGTGGTGCGGCTGTACACCGACAGCACCTATGTGCGCAACGGCATCACCAAATGGGTGGCGGGCTGGAAGAAGAACGGCTGGCGCACCGCGGCCAAGCAGCCGGTCAAGAACGTCGACCTCTGGCAGCAGCTGGAAGCGGCGGTCAGCAGGCACGAAGTGGAATGGCACTGGATCAAGGGCCACGCCGGTCATGCCGACAACGAACTCGCCGACCGCCTGGCGGCCAAGGGCCTCGAGGAGGCGCAGCTCGCCGCGAGTGAGTCCGGGCAGGCGCCGGTGCGCCGCGCGCGGGAAACGCCACCGGTGGCCTCGCTGTTCTGAGAACGCCGTTTCATACCGCCATGACCGTTTCATGCGTGCCCCTGAAGGCCACCATGACAGCGTTAAACGCCGTGAAGGCTCCCATCAGGGCACACGGCAAGCCTGGGGTGGCGACTGAAGGAGACTTTCCCTCGACTCAACCTTGCAAAAGTTTCCGGACGCCTTCTGAGTAGGGGAGTGGTCCACTGACACAGGACGTCAGTGGATCACTCGTAGTGTCCAAGACATGGACACCCCCACCCGTGCCACGGTCGCCGAGTTCCTCCGCCGGGTCGGCGAAGGCGAGCCGGACCGGATAGCCGCGTTGTTCGCCGACGAGGTCGACTGGCTGCTGGACTGGCCGGCCGAAGCGCATCCGGCGACGCCCTGGATCCGGCCCCGCTCGACCCGCGCCGACGTCGCCGACCACTTCCGTGCCCTCGGTTCCTTCCACCGGCCCGACGCCAGGGAGCCCGCGCGGCCCGAGGTGCTCGTCGACGGGCCGGACGCCGTCGTGTTCGTCGAGCTCCGCCAGACCGTGCGGGCGACCGGTAAGCCGTACACCGCGTTGTGCGCGCTGCGCCTCACCGTCGAAGACGGCCTGATCACCCGCTATCACGTGTACGAGGACAGCCTTTCCGTGGCGAACGCCTTCGCCACGTCCTGAGCGTCAGCCCGCCCAGACGTCCTCGACGTACCGGTCCTCGGCGATCAGCTTGTCCAGCCACGCGGCCGCCGCGGCCTCGTCGCCGCCGGTTTCGGCGCGCTGGATGCCCTTGAACGCCGCCCGTACCGCGGGCGCCATGCCCTTACCGTCACCGCAGACGTACACGCGGCCGCCGTCCGACAGCACCTGCCAGACGTCGTCGGCGTCGGCCGCGATGCGGTCCTGGACGTACTTAACGCCGTCGACCGCGGCGCGGGAGAACGCCGGGCGCATCGAGATCACGCCCGCCGCCTGCGCGGCTTCGAGTTCCGCGCGGTGCAGGTAGTCGACGTCGGGGTGGCGGACGCCGAAGAAGCACAGCCCGGTCCCGAGTTTCTCGCCCGCGGCGGCCTGGTGCGCGCGGTCGCCGATGAACCCGCGGAACGGCGCGAGCCCGGTGCCCGCGCTGACCATGATCACCGGCACTTCCGGCTCCGGCGCGCGGAAAGCGGCGCGGGCTGGGTCGACCCGCGCGCGGATCTCGTCACCCTCGACGAGGCCCGCGAGGTAGTACGAGGAGACGCCGTGGAACGTCCCGGCGCCGCTGCGGGCCGGGCCGGCCAGCACGCCGACGATCAGCTCGATCTCGTCCGGCTTCGCCATCGACGAGGACGAGATCGAGTAGTGCCTGGCCTGGATCGGCGACAGCATCTCCAGGAACAGCTCGGGCGCCAGCCCGCAGGCCGGGTTCTCCTCCAGCAGGTCGAGCACGCTGCGCCCGCGGTCGACGACGTGCTCGGCGAATTTCGCCGGGTCCGCGACCAGCCCGTCCAGCACCGCCCGCTCGGGCGGGCACGGGTTGCACCCGGCCAGGACGGCGACCTGCGCGGCGGTCGCGGGGTTCTGCAGCTCGACGAAGTGCGTCAGCAGCTGCCGGATGGTCAGCGGCCGGTCGACGGGCAGCGCGCGCCGCGTCTTCTGCCGCGGGTTGACCGCGACCACCACGTCCAGGTCGAGACCGAACCGGGCGGCCACCCGCGCCACCAGGTCCGCGGGGTTGTCCGGGACGACGGTGAGGTGGTCGCCGGTGCGGTACGCGACGCCTTCGGGCAGCCGGATCCGCAGGTGCCGCTTGGACCGGCCGAGCGGGTTGTCGACGTCGACGAGCTCGGAGTTGGCCAGCACGGTCATCGGCGCGACCTCGTAGCGCGCGTCCAGCGCCGAGGTGACGCCGCCGGTGAGGACGCGGACGTCGTAGAGCCGGTCCGACGCGGGCTCGGCCTGCGGCAGCGCGTCCGGGTCGCCGTACTCCGTGAGGAGCCCGGCCCACAGGGTGTCGGACCAGGTCTCGTTGTCGCCGCTGAGGTCGCCGGAGGCGTCGGCCTCGCAGCGCTCCACCAGCCGGGTGGCGCCCAGCTCGGCGAGCCGGGCGTCGATCAGTGTCGGGATGTGCTGGTACGTCGCGGCCCAGTTGCGGTCGCCGACGCCGAGCACGGCGTAGCTCACGCCGGTCAGGTCCGGCGACGAGTCGGCCAGCCAGGCGACGAATTTCGCGGCGTCGTCGGTCGGCTTGCCGTGGTAGGAGGCGGCGACGATCACGAGCGGGCCGCTCGTCGGCAGCTTGTCGACGTACTCGTCGAGCGACGACGCCGACGAGGTGAACCCGCGGTCGCCGCCCTCGTCGGCCAGCTGCTTCGCCAGCGCCCGGCAGGTGCCGAGGTTGGACCCGTGCAGCACGGCCAGCGCGGTGCCCTGCTTCGCCCGCCCGGCCGTCACAGTGGTCGTTTTCTCTTTGACCGCAACGGAAGGACGCGCGCGGTCAGCGTCCTCGCGGCGGGCGAGGCCGAGCTCGAAGCCGGTGGGCTTGAGGGTCAGCGTCTCCTTGACCTTGAGCTGGTAGTCGTCGTGGTCGAGGAAGCGGTAGCGGTGGATCAGCATGCCCAGCAGCAGCGTCGCCTCGTGCAGCGCGAACTGGCGGCCGATGCACGCGCGCTCGCCGGTGCCGAACGGTTTGAAGGCGTGCACGGGCCTGGCCTTCTCCCGCTCGACGGTGAACCGGGACGGATCGAACGCCTCGACGTTGTCGCCCCACGCCGGATCGCGGTGCAGCGACGGCGTCAGCACGACTACCCATTGCCCCTTCTTGAGCGGATACCGGCCGCCGAGCACGGTGTCCTCGGTGGCCTCCCGCGAGTACGCGGCCGCGGTCGGCCAGAGCCGCAGCGCCTCGTTGAGCACCTGGCGGACGTACCGCAGCTTGCCGACCTCCTCGAACGTCGGCTGCGGATCCGGCTGGTCGCCCCACATCGCGTCGACCTCTTCGCGTGCCCGCTGGAGCACGACCGGGTGCTTCGCGAGGTAGTACAGCGCGAACGAGAGCGCGCCCGAAGTGGTCTCGTGCCCGGCGATCAGGAAGGTGATCACCTGGTTGCGGATGTTGGTCTCGTCGAGCTTCTCGCCCGAAACCGGATGCGGCGCGTTGAGCATCAGGCCCAGCAGGTCGTCGGTCGAGGTGTCGCCGCTTTCCTTGCGGGCTTTGACCACGTCGTCGACGATGCCGGCCATGAGCTTCGCGTCCTCGGTGAACCGCTCGTCGGCGCCGCGGTTGAGCAGCGGGCCGATCCACGGCAGCTCGCGACCCTTCGCCTGCGCGTGCGCGAGCCCGCGGACGAGCGCCTGCACGAACGGGTGCGGCTCGCGCCGGTCGAAGGACTCGAAGTCGAACCCGAACCCGGCGAGCCCGATCGTGTCCAGCGTCAGCCGGGTCATGTCGGCGGCCACGTCGACGGGCTCGCCGCTTCCGGTGTGCTCGTCCCACGCGGCGACGAGCCGGTTCGCGACGTCGAGCATCGTCGGGTGGTAGCCGCGCATCGACTGCAGCGCGAAGGCGGGCAGCAGGATGTCGTGCGCCTTCTGCCAGTTCGGCTCTTCGTTGTAGGCGGTGAACAGGCCGTCCCCGGCGATGCCGCGGATGCGGGTCAGCGCGGGCGCGACGTGCTTGGCGAAGCGGGTCTCGTCGGACAGTTCGGCGACCAGATCCGCACCGGAGACGAGGACGACCTCGTTGTCGAAGAAGCGTTTCGCGAAGATCGGCCCGAGCTCGCGCGCGAGGCGCATGTTGTCCTGGATCGGGGTGTCACCGGAGCCGCCCGCCACATCGCCGACGAACGGGACCCGTCCCGCGGGATGCGGGATCCCGGTCGTGTCGATGCCGGTGCTGTTGGCCGTTGTCATCGTTGTCACGCCTCACTTCGGTTCCTGGTGACCTGCTTTGTCCAGAGTGGCAGCGTCTGACTCAGTGTGCTCGAACGAAACTACAGTTTCTTGTAGTCTTTCCAGGTGGCCGAGTCGGATGTTCGGGAGATCTTGGACGCACGGCGCCAAATCGGCGTCTGGCGCAACAGGTTCGCGGCCCTGCTCGACCGGACGCCGGTGCCGACGGCGGTCTGCCTGAGCGACGGCACCCTCACCGACGTGAACCCGGCGCTGGCCGGGCTGCTGGGCAGCACCCCGGGCCGCCTGCGGGAGCGGAACATCACCGACCTCCTGCGCCCGAAGGTCCAGCGCGACTACGACAGGGTGATCGAGGACCTCCGAGCCCGCCGCCACGCCAGCCGCGAGCTCCCCGTGCGCTGGCCCGGCGGCTCCGGCGAGCTCACCGTCCACGCGGTCGCCGACGACGTCTGGGTCGGTCTCCTGCTGACGCTGCGGCCGAACCCGGTCCGCGGCGGCGAGGCCCCCGCGCTCACCGACCGCGAGGCCGAGGTCCTGCGCCTGATAGCGGGCGGCGCGACCTCGGCCAGAGTCGCCGCGGAACTAGGTCTCACCGCCGACGGGGTCAACTACCACCTGACCAGGCTCACGGACCGTCTCGGCGTTCCGAACCGAGTAGCCCTGATCGCCAGGGCGTACACCCTCGGCCTGCTCGACCCCGCCGCCTGGCCGCCCCGTTAGCCTTGACGCGGCAGCGGGCCTCCGTTCGCAGCAGGCTCAGTCCGCTGGCTGCCAGAGTTCGACGCGGTTGCCCTCCGGATCAGTGACCCACCCGAATTTGCCGACGCCCTCGAAGTCTTGAGTCTCGGCCGCGACGTCGGCCCCGAGTTCGCGAAGCTGCGCCACCATGGCCTCCAGGTCACGGACCCGAAAGTTCAGCATGGTGTGCTGGGAACGCGATCCGAAGTAGTCGGTGTCAGCCTCGAACGGCGCGAAAACGGTAAGGCCCGCCTCCTGCTGCCAGGCACCATTTTCGTCGGTGTCGAGGCCGAGATTCTCTCGATACCAGGTGCTCTGTGCCGCCGGATCTGCCGCACGGAGAAAGTATCCACCGATTCCGACCACACGTTCCATGGCGGTGATCCTGCCAGGTCGTCGAACAGCCCGGGAGCTGGATGGTGGGACAGCGGGTGTCCGAGCGTTTTCGCGGTTCGTGTACGCCGGGTTGTCCCGGTTCGGCCCCCTCGGAGTCAGGTGACGTCGTCGACGACACTTCCGGACAGTGGTTTCGCATAATCGGAAATCAGCTGTTTTACCGCCGTCATGACGATCACGAGCGCACCAGAATCCGCAAGGGCTCACACTGCTCGGCCGTGACTGACTGAGGATCGGCAGGAGCGGCACTGCCTTTGCCCGGTCCGTCGTGTTGCCAGAACACGATCGTCAACGCTGCCCGTGGCGGGACGAACCGGGCCACGACAAGCCGGGCCAGCAGTAGCCCGAGAGTGTCGGGATTCCAGCGGGCATGGGAGAAGAACCGGTGTGCTCGGGCGTGATGGAACCGCCCGGCCAGTCCGGCGGCGGCCCATATGCCGGTGACGGTGCGGGGCCCGGTGGCTGAGAGCAGGCCGGTCATCAGTCAGGTGAACGCGACGAACGTCGGCGCAGTGAACACCCCGCACCCCTTCCGGTACGGACAGCAACTGGGCGGTACCGGTGGCGGGTGGAAGCATCGGCGAATCTTCCGGAAACGGGCGGTTACTAGGAACGCCAATGCTTCCGCCATGTCTTGCCCAGCATGTTGCCCCACTCCATGTCACACGAAACCAACCAATCGTTTCACCAAAGGGAGAAACCTCCACTTTGGTCAGAAGGGTGCGGGGGTGCAGGGGTTCGTGGAAGGCGGGTGGTGGGCTGGTGTGGGTGTGGCCGGAGGGTGTGGTGATGGTCAAGGTGCCGTTGGGTGTGGTGGTGTAGGTCCAGTCGGGTTCTTCTTTGACGAGGTTGTGGTTTCTGCATTGGCCGGTGAGGTTGGTGTGGGAGGTTTCGCCGTCGCTTGCCCAGGGGATGGAGTGGTCGGTGTCGCAGTGGTGGGCGGGTCGGTGGCAGCCGTTGGTCCGGCATTCCCGGTCACGGACCCGGATGAACGCGTCAAGGTCTGCCGGGGGCCGGTACCTGTCGCGGCCGACGCTGAGCAGTTGCCCGGTGTCCGGGTCGGTGATCAACCGGTTCCAGGTGGAGTTGGGTTCGGTCGCGATCTGGCGGGCGAGCCAAGCGGGGATCGCGCCATATCCGGCGAGTTCGGCGGGGTCGTCGTTCAACCCGATCAGGGTGAGGAGGTCGACATACACGTGGATGTCGGCTTTGAGGGAAGAGTCGCCGTCGCGTGCGGCGAGCAGCCGGTCTGCGAAGACGTCGGCGCGGAGTTGTTCGAGGGTGCGGGTGGTGTCGGTGCGGCGTAGGGCGCGGGCGGCGCGGTCGAGGGAGGTGTAGATGGCGCTGGCTTGTTCGACGGGCAGGTCTGCGGTCAACGTGGCCATGGTGTCGTCTTGGTGGATGAGTGCGATGTGTCGGTCGCGTCTTCGTGCGCGGGCTCTGTCCTGGTAGCCGTCGGGGTCGAGTTTCTGGATGACCCGGTTCACAGCGGCGCGGATGGAGCTGGGGTCTTTACCGAGTAGTCGGGTGGCCATGACCTCGTCGACCTGGCTTGCGAGGTCGTCGGACAGGATGAGGGTCGGGTCGACGACCTTCGATGCCTTGTACAGGTCGATGGCACCACGCTTCAGTGCGGCGAAGGTGCAGGGGAGCCGGGTGGTGAGGGCGACGGCGCGGGTGATGTCGGCTCCGGCGTGGTATTGGGAGACGGCTAGTTCGAGGGCGATGTCGGCGGTGACGGACCGTCGTGATCCGCCGGTCTCGATGGCACGAGCCATTTCGGTGACTTCGTCGGCTTGCAGCCGAGCGATCGCGGCCCGGATGTTCCCGATGGCGGCGATGTGGGTGGAGTAGGTCATAGGGTTCAGAATACCCGAACATGTGTTCGAGGTCATCGCTGAATCGGGTGAAATCCCCCAAAGTCCACAATAGACAACTCGACCGGAAACCCAAGCCCGCCAAGGGAACCCGCTGCGTGGGGGGTCAGCGCTGCCAAGAGAAGCGGCACGTGACCACTGGAGCGCTGATCCCCCACGCCTCGGCGAAGCCGCGTTTGAAACCCAGCACGAAATCAGGACCGCCCACCATCCCGAGAACGCACCGGCAAAAAACGAGGCAAAAGCGGAGCAACCGTAGAATGCACAACAGCCCCCCGCCACAGCCCAGTACCGTAGGCAAGATCGTCAACCCGGTGCAACACGACATAGCACAGAAGATCCAGTTCACCACGATGCTGCCACCAGTCAGCCACCCCCTCGGCCACAGCAGTGGTCAGCAACGCCCGCCGGAACCGGCGAGAGACCACAGCCCCAGCCAGCGCCACCGGCCACCAGTGACGGTTAAGCGCCCCCGCGCTCTGCCACGCCGCACCGGTCAGCGTCATCGCATTGAGCTTGACCGCGGTCCGCAGCGGACGGCGAAGCATCGACAACGATCGCCGCAGCCGAACCGTGCGGACCGCGATCAGCGCGACGGCCGCGAGCACGCTCCAGCGACGCTGAACGCCCAGCAAGACACACACCGCCGCCGCCCAGCCAGGCAGATTGACCGGCGGCACGGTGCCGGGATGGCGCAGAGCCAGCGGCGCGGCACCGGTGCCATAGAACGCCTTGCGCGCGAACCACGCGACCGGACGGTCACGGTGTTCATGCGCGACACGCGACGACGGGTCGTAGACCAGCCGATGCCCGGAGGCATGCAGGCGGCAGACCAGGTCGACGTCTTCGGCGACGCGAAGCTCAGCAGCGAACCCGGCACCGACGGCGGACACCCGCACGACCATCGCCGCGCTGGGCACATAGGCCACCCGCGTCTTCGGCACGATCAGCGCCGCGTCCGGGCCCAGGTCCAGTGAGGACCTCGCGTGCTCGTACCGGGCGAGCAGGTTTTCGCGCGCCTTGCGCAGGCCGACGATCCTGGGCGCCGCCAGCGCGACAGCCGGATCCTCGAAATGCGCCAGCAGCGGGTCGAGCCAGCCCGGCACCGGCACGACGTCGGAATCCAGGAACGCCACGAACTCCGCGGCGGCCGCGGCCAGGCCAGTGTTGCGCGCGGCGGCCGGTCCCCTGCTCACCTCGTGGCGCAGCACCGTCACACCGGCGAGCTCGATGGGCACCGGCGTGCCGTCGTCGACGACGAGCACCTCGGACCCGTCCGGGAGCGTGCCGTCGAGGGCGCCCAGCAGCCGCCGCAGCTCCGCCTCGCGGCCGTGCACCGGAATCACCACCGAAACCGGCCTCGGCCTCGCGCGGCGCAGCACCGGGTGAGCCGCGCCGGCCGCGAGCAGCTTCTCCGCGAGCACCCGGCTGGCCGCGCCGGTCACGGTGAACTCGCCGCCGCCGAGCAGCTCCCGTCCCCGCTTCGAGAACCTGAGCAGCCGGGGAGGCGCGCCGCCGAACAGGGTTTCCTCGTCGAGCCACTGCGCACCAGGGTCGAGGCGCACGACCAGCCCGTCCGGGGCGGGGCTCACGCGGTGAACCCGCCGTCCGCGTGGACGACCGTCCCGGTGATCGCGGCGGCGTCGGGGGAACAGAGCCAGGCCACCACCGCCGCGACCTCCGCCGGGTCCAGGATCCGCTCGACGAGCTGGTGCCCGGCGAACTCGGTGACATCGGCCAGCCCGTAGAGCTCCGCCGTGGCGGCCAGCATCGCGGTGTCGGTCGACCCCGGGGAAACCGCGACGGCGCCGATCCCGGTGCCGCGCAGATCGGCCGCGAGGCCGCGAACCAGCCCGACGACAGCGTGTTTCGCGGCGTTGTATGCCGCGAGGCGCCACAGCCCGCGATGCGCGGCCGCCGACGCGAGCGCCACGAACCGCCCGGTCCGGGGCTCGGCCGCGGCCAGCATGACAGGCACGGCGGCCCTGGCCAGGTTCGCGACCCCGCGGACGCCGGTCTCGAACAACGCGTCCCACTGCTCGTCGGTGGTCTCCCACAGCGGGACCCCGCCCGCCATCACCGCCGCCGCCGCGACCGCCGCGTCGACCCGGCCGAACTCCGCCCGCGCCAGCGCCACGGCCGCGTGCAGCGCATCGACGTCCCGGACGTCCGCGACGGCTTCGAGTACCTGCCCCGGCCACTTCCCGGCGAGCTCCGCCAGGTCCGCGCGGGTCGAGAGCGGGTAGTGCAGCGCCGGATCGTCCGCGCAGACGTCCACGGCGACCACCCGCCAGCCCTCCGCCGCCAGCCGCTCGACCGTGGCCAGGCCGATCCCCCGCGCCGCACCGGTGACCACCGCGACCCTGCCGTCCGTCATGCCAGCCGCCCGTCGTCGGGTTCCCAGGCCGCGAGCGCCGCACGCAGCCCCGTCGCCATCGCGCCGAGCAGTGCGCGGCCCTCCTCGGCCGTCGCTCCGGCGGGGTCGCCGAGCACGCCGCTGGGGCTCAGCTCGCGCAAGCGTCCTTCGCGCAGCGCGGGCAGCAGTGCCGCCAGCGGACGGGTGTTCCCCGGCTCCGCGCGCGCGAGATCGACCGTCTCGGGCGCGATCGCCAGCAGGAGCGACGTCTCCGTGCGTCCGGCGTGCGCATCGCCCCCGGGCGGTGCGCAGGCGAACCACGCGACGTCCCGCCCCTCGTACCGCAGCAGCCGGACCGCTCCGGCGAGCGCGGCCACGTTGCCGCCGTGGCCGTTGACGAACACGAGACGACGCGCCCACCGGCAGGCCGAGCGGCCGAACTCGACGAGCAGCGCGCCCAGCGCGTGCTCTCCGATGGAGATCGTGCCGGGGAAGTCCTCGTGCTCCCCGGACGAGCCGTAAGCCAACGGGTGCACCACCAGGCCGCCCGTGCTCGCCGCGACCGCCGCGGCCACCCGGGTGTCGGTGTCCAGGGGCAGGTGCGGGCCATGCTGCTCGTACGAGCCGACCGGCACGAACAGCACGGTGTCCTGGTCCGCCACGTCCGTCCAGTGGGACGCGGTCACGGCAGATATCCGTGCTGGCGCAGGTAGTTCAGCAGTTCCGTCGCGGCCGCACCGGCATCGGCCGGGCGGACCAGCCGGGGCGGGTCGTGCTCGTCGAGCGCACCGGTGAGCGCGAGCAGCCGTTCCCGTGGCCCTGCCCCTTCCGGAGCGGGCACCCGCCGCGTGCGAGGCCGGAACGGCACCGGCGGCAGCAGCCGCACCCGGGCGTCCACAGTGGACGACTCCGGGATCGCACACGGAACAGGCGCTGACTTCGCGGCCAGCATCGCGGGCAGCGACGCCCTGCGCAGCCGCACGTCCGCGGGTTCGACCGAGCAGACGACCGGGGTTTCCGCCCGGACCCGCTCGCGGCGACCGCCGTCCAGCCTGCGCTCGGCGAGCAGTGCGCCCCCTGGCCCCCACCCCGGTTCCAGCACGCCGAGAACCTGCCGCGCGCCCATCGCCGCGGCCAGGAACGCCGGGGTCGCGCCGGTCCCCCGATCGGCGGAATAGTCGCCGCACACCACCAGGTCGGGCCCGCGCTCGGCGATCGCCGCCGCGATGGCACTGGCCGCCCGGGACCCATCGTCGGCCGGACCCTCCACCATGGCGATCCTGAGCACGCGGTCCGCCCCCGCCGCGAGTGCCGTCCGCAGGACGACGTCGGCGGCGGGCGGCCCGGCGGTCACCGCGAGGCACTCGCCGTCCCTGGCGGCCGCGAGCCGCAGGGCGTACTCCAGCGCGCATTCGTCCGCCACGCTCAGCCCGCCCGGCGTGTCGGCCAGGCGGAGCGCGACCACGACCAGCACCGGCACGGGTCAGCCCTGCCGGAAGGTGACGCCGTCGCCACCGTCGGGGTAGGTCCAGCTGATCGCACCCTGTTTGCCGCACAGCAGGTAGCAGGTGCCGCATTCGAAGCACTGCTCGTAGTTGAACAGGATCCCGCCGTCCGCGGTGGGCACGAACAGGTCCGCCGGGCAGGCGGTCACGCACTCCTGGGTGGTGCAGGACCGGCAGACGGCCGAGTCGACGACGATGTGCGCGCGCGGCGAGACCTGGAAGTCCACAGTGGACATCCGGTCCTCGAACGAGACCTCGGTGTAGTCGTCCATCCGCCCCTCTATCCGTAGGCCCGGAAACCGGCGATCGCGTCCTTGGCCAGGTCACGCAGCCGCACCCCGTGTTGTCTGGCGCTGCGGCGCGCAAGCTTGCGCAGACCCGGTTTCGGCGCCGGGTTGTTCACCTGGAACAGATTCTCCACCAGGTCGCACACCATCGCCGGGTACTTCGTCTGCATCCGCTCGCCGAGCAGCAGCTCCGGCGCACCGGCGAGCTTGCGGTGATCGGCCAGCACGAACGAGTCGCGAAGCCGCCGCTCGTACCCGGCCAGCCCGGCCGCCGTGGTGTCCCCTGTGGACAGTGCTTCGGCGGCGGCGCGCCCGGCGTACATCCCCGACCCGATGGCGAAGTTGACGCCCTCCAGCCAGATCCCGGCGGCGAGGCACATCGCCGCCGCGTCCCCGCTCACCAGCATCCCGTCCCCGGTCAGCCGCGGCATCGTCCGGTAGCCACCCTCCGGGATGAGGTGCGCGGCGTACTCGGTCAGCTCGCCGCCGCGGACCAGCGGCGCGATCGCGGGATGCGCCTTGAGTTCGGCGATGAGCTGCTCCGGCCGGATCTTCGACTCGCCGAGCCCTTCCAGTCCGAGCACGACACCGATGCTGACCGAGTCGAGGTTCGTGTACAGGAAGCCACCGCCGGGGATGCCGCGGGTGCAGCCGACCATCTCGATGTCGACACCGTGACGCCCACGCACGCCGAACCGCTCTTCGAGCGTTTCCCTCGGCAGGGCCAGGGTTTCCTTCACTCCGAGCGTGGTGTGCTCGAGCTGGCCCGGCGGGTACATCCCGGCCTGTTTGGCCAGGAACGAGTTCACCCCGTCGCAGGCGATGACCACCTTCGCACCCAGGTCGCCGTCCGGCCGGTCGGTGCGCACGCCCGAAACCCGCCCGGCGCTGTCGAGCAGCAGGCCGGTGACCACGGTCGAGGTGATCAGCTCGGCCCCCGCGGCCTCGGCCTTGCCCGCCAGCCAGGCGTCGAACTCGGCGCGGTGCGTGGTGGCGCCGTTGTAGGGCGGTTCGCCCCATGCCTCGGTCCGGAAGTCGACGGTGAGCGCCTGGGTCGGGGTCAGCAGCATGGTCTGGCGCCGGGTCACCCAGCGCTGTACCGGGGCTTCCTCCCACCAGCGCGGGACCAGCTCGTCGAGGATCCGGCCGTAGACCACCCCGCCGTAGACGTTCTTGGCGCCGGGGAACGCGCCGCGCTCGACCAGCGCGACCCGGTGCCCGGCGCGCGCGAGCTCGAGGGCGGCGGCCGATCCGGCGGGGCCCGCGCCGACGACCACCACGTCGAACCGGGTCGCCGGGACAGCCGCCCCGCGAACCGGCACCGCCGCGGGGCCCGCGTACTCAGTCATGCGTGACCTCCAGCCGCCGGGCGAGTTCGGTCAGCAACGCGGTCGCGTCGGTGACGAGACCGAGATCGGCCAGCGCGGTCATCGGGCAGCTCGCGTCGAGGTTCACGCTGACCACGTGCTCGGGATCGCCAAGGCCGCCGACGTGCTGGGCGGCCCCGGAAACCCCGAACGCGACGTACAGTTTCGGGTTCACCACCACCCCGGTCGTGCCGATCTGCCGCTGGTGTCCGGTGAACCCGGCGTCGGTCACGACCCTGGTCGCGCCGACCGACGCCGACAGCGCCCCCGCGACCCGTTCGAGCAGCGCGACGGCGTCCTTGCCAGCGGGTTCGCCGCCCCTGGTCAGCCCCGCGCCCGCGACCAGGATGCGGGGCGCCTCGGCGAGGTCGGCTGTTCGCGGGTCGGGGGGCAGGACCTCGACGACCTCGGCGTCGCCGGGCCGCGTCACCCACACCAGCTCGGTGAGCTCTCCGACGTCCACCGGCGCGGCGGCGCGGGAGCCGGGAATCAGGGTCGCCACGAACGGTCCGTCGACCTCGGCCACGACCAGGTCCCGCGAACCGTGCCGCGCCAGCGCCGCCCCGGTGCCGGTGACCTCGACGGCTCCGGCCAGCAGCGGGAACCCGAGCACGAACGCGAGCCGGGGCGCGAGATCACGGCCGTCCGGCGACGCGGGCAGCACCACGGATTCACCGGCCGGGAGCACGGCGGCCAGCCCTTCGGCCCACGCGCCCGGCGCGTAAGGACCGGCCTCGGCGAGCCTGCCACAGCGCAAGGACGGCAGCGCCGCGGCCGCTGCGCGGACGTCCTCACCGAGGAGGATCGCCTCTCCGCCCGCCTCGGCCACCGTCTCGTCGCCGCCCGCCGGGGGCAGGCCGCCGCGCACGGGAATCACCGCGATCACAGGGCCGCCCCCGCCCGGTGGCCCTCGATCACGGCCGCGTGCGCGCGCCTCGGGGTGAGGCAGTCGCCGACCCGGACCGCCCGGAAGTCCGAAGAGGACAGTTCCGGCCACAGCTCGTCGGCGGGCCGGGCGTGCACCGCGCAGACGACCCAGTCCGCCCGGAGCGTCGAATTCTCGCCCGTGGTGTGCCGCAGCAGCCGCAGTTCGACACCGTCCCCCTGCTCGGCGGCCCCCATCACGGCGCCCGTTACTGCGCCCATTACAACGAGATCCGTCTCCTGCCCGATGCCCTTGGCGTCGGCGCGGACGTTCCAGTTCTCCAGGTCCAGGGTGATGCCGAGATCCTGGCCCACGACCATGCCCGAGGTCAGCACCCGGACCGCGCAGCCGCGGTCGGCGAGCAGCTCGGCCACCGAAGTCGCCTGGTGGAAGCCGAGATCGTCCACCACCACGACCGTCCCTTCCGGACTGACACTGCCGTCGAGCACGTGCCGGACGTCGACGATCCGGTCCAGTTCCCCGGCCCACCAAGGCCGGTCCGGTTTCGCGCCGGTCGCCAGCACGACCGCGTCGGGCCGCTCGGCGCGCACGAGATCGAGGTCGGCGGTCACGCCCGTGCGCACCTCGACGCCGAGGCGCACGCACTCGGCCAGCAGATTGCGGGTCAGGTCGAGGAACTCCGCGCGGCTGGGCACGGTCGCGGCCAGCGCCACCTGTCCCCCGGTCTGCTCCGCCTGTTCGACGAGCGTGACGCGGTGCCCGCGCTTCGCCGCCGTCACCGCGGCCTGCAACCCACCGGGCCCGCCGCCGATCACCAGCACGTGTCCCGGCCGGGCCGTCGGCAGCGGCAGCGGGGTGCTTTCCTTGCCGGTGCGCGGGTTTTCGATGCAGCCGAGCCACCGGTTGAGCCCCATCCGGCCGACGCACTCCTGGTTGCACGACAGGCAACTTCGGATGTGCGTGGCGTTGCCGGACCGGGCCTTGCGGGCGAAATCGGCGTCGGCGATCTGGCCGCGGACCACCCCGATGAGGTCGCACTGTCCCTCGGCGAGCGCCCGTTCGGCCTGGACGGGATCCTTGAACCGGCCGACGCCGACCACTGGCAGGCTCACCTTTTCGCGGATCGCGCTGGGGATGAACATCGCGTAGCCCGGCGGGATGTGCATCGACGCCTCGATCATGTACAGCGTCGCGGTGGCGACGCCGATGGAGGTGTTGATGTAGTCGACCTTGCCGGTCGCCTCGACCAGCCGCGCGACCTCGACGGCCTCGTCGATGGTCGTGCCGCCCTCGATCAGCTCGTCCCCGCAGAGGCGCACGCCCAGCGCGCGCCCCGGGCCGATCGCCTCCCGGACGACGTCGACGATCTCCAGCAGGATCCGCGCGCGGTGGGCCAGCGGGCCACCGTAGGAGTCGGTCCGGACGTTCGTCGCCGGGGACAGGAACCCCCGCACGATCGACGAATGCGAGCACTGCAGCTCAACGCCGTCGAACCCGCCCAGCGCGCAGTGCCCGGCGACCAGGCCGTACCCGTGGACGATCTCCGCGATCTCGCGGGCGTCGACGGCCTTGGGCACCTCGCGGAACATCGGGTCCGCGACCGCGCTCGGCGCCCACACCGGCAGCCGGGAGTACATGCTCGACGCCTGGCCGCCGTTGTGGTTGAGCTGCGCGAGGATCGGGACGTCGTGGGCGTGCACGGCGTCGGTGATCCGCCGGTAGCCGGGGATCACCGATGGGGAGAACCCGTGGATGAGCTTCTCGTACGGCCAGTCCGTGGGGTGGGTAGAGTGCTCCTCGGTGATGATCAGCCCGGCGCCGCCGGCCGCGCGTTCGGCGTAGTACGCGGCGTGCTGCTCGGTCGGGTGGCCGTTCTCGGCGTAGTTGGTGAGGTGCGCCGAGAACACGATACGGTTACGCACGGTCAGTGGGCCCAGCCGCAGCGGGCTGAACAGGTACTTGTACCGCCCGCCGCTCATCGCGCCACCGCCGCCGGGGTGCGGGAGGCCAGCGCCAGCGCGGCCCGGCGACCTTCCAGGACGGCGTCGTGGACGGTCCTTGGCGCGACGCAGTCCCCGGCGCGGATCGCTCCGGGATGGTCGAGCGTGTGGTCGGGCAGGCGGTGGCCGCAGTCGATCAGCAGGGCGCACTCGATCTCGATCCGCTTGCCGGTGAACCGGTTCTCCAGCACCGCGTGTCCCGAATGGACCTCGCGCAGCAGCGAGGACTTGTGCGGCGTCACCCCGGCCTGCTGCACCCGGCGGTTCGCGTCGGCGAGGTCGCCGGTGATGGCCAGCAGCGTGCCGACGACGTGGTCCTGGGTGAGCAGCGCGACCGGCCGCCCACCGGCCGCGGCCAGCTCGGCGGTGCCGACGCCGATCGGCCCGCCGACCGGGTCGAAGACCACGACCGGCCCGTCCGGAAGGGACGCGCCGCCGGCGTAGAACTCGTGGTAGCCCACGACTTGGGCACCAGGGGCCGTCCGATAGCCGCGCAGGCCCGGCTTGCTGCCGGTCGCCAGCACCACGGCCTCGGGGGCGTCGGCGAAGCCGGTGACCTCGGTGCCCAGGTGGACGTCGACCCCCAGCTGCCCGACCTGCGCGATCAGCCAGTCCGCGAACGTCCCGAGCCGGGCCCGGCCCCCGGCCAGCGCGGCGAGGCGCAGCGCGCCGCCGAGTTCGGCGGACCGCTCGGCGAGCCGGACGCGATACCCGCGCAGCGCGAGCACCCGCGCGGCTTCCAGCCCGGCCGGTCCCCCGCCGACGACCAGCGCGCGCCCGTCGTGGGGCACCGCGGGCTCGATCGGCGGATCGGTGGTCTCGTGACCGCTGCGCGGCTCGACCGAGCAGGAGACCAGCGGGTTGCGGTTGTCCCGGACCAGGCAGCGCGCGTTGTCGAGCGTGCACGGCCGCACCGGTGTCCCGGCACGGACCTTCGCCACGAGGTCCGGGTCGGCGATCTGCGCGCGGGTCATCTCCACCAGATCCGCGACGCCGTCGTCCAGTGCCCACTGGGCCTGTCCCGGGTCGACGACGCTGCCCTGCAGCACCACCGGGAACCCCGCGACGGCGCGCATGGCCCGGCACAGGTCGATCGTGAAGCCAGGTTCGGTGTGCAGGTCCGGCCGGGTGGCCGAGGTGCCCATCGCCGAACCGCGCACGACGGCCAGGTAGTCGATCATCCCGGCGAGGCCCTTGACGTGCTCGGCGGCGTGGTCCGGGGTGATCCCCGCCCAGGGCGCCAGCTCGTCGCAGGACAGTCTCAGGCCCAGCACCCGGTCCCCGAGCTCACGCCGCACGGCGGTCAGCACCTCCCGCAGCAGCGTCGCCTTGTCCTCGCCCCAGCGGTCGCCCCGCTGGTTGGTCAGGCCGGACAGGAACTGCCGCAGCAGGCTGAACTGCCCGGCGTTGACCTCGACACCGTCCACATCGGACTCGACGGCGACCCCGGTGGCGGCCGCGAAACCCGCGACGACGGCCCCGATCTGCGCCTCGTCCAGCTCCAGCGGCAGCTCCCGGCTCGCGACGTCCGGCACCCGCGAGGGGGCCCACAGCGCTTGCTGCGAGTAGGCCGACGAGCCCTGGGAACCCGCGTGCCCGAGCCCGGCGAGCACGAGCGTGCCCAGCGGGCGGCAGGCCGTGACGACGTCAGCCCAGCCATGACCGCAGTCCGCGGCCAGCGGCGCCCGCTCGTAGGGCCAGTCCGAGTCGTGCACGGAGGCGATCTCGGTGACGACCACGCCCGCGCCGCCTTCGGCACGCCGCCGGTAGTAGGCGACGTGCCGCTCCGAGAACGCCCGCCCACGGCCGAGGTTGGTCTCGTGCGGCCCGAACAGCACCCGGCTGGGAGCGGTCCGGGCGCCGAGCGGGACGTCGCCGATCAGGCTGGCCATCGGCTAGCCCAGCCCGGCCAGCGGGCTCGTGTCGCACGCGCGGTCCGGCACCCGGACCGACGGCAGGCCGAGCGACACCGACTTCCGGGCGCCCGTGCGGGAATGGTCCCCGCCCGGTTTGGGCAGCGCACCGTCGCGTGTGGACAGTGCCTGCTCGCCGTGTCCCTTGACGCACTCGGGATCCGGGCCGTCCAGCGGGAGCCCGGTGAAGAATTTCGCCGCCATGCAGCCGCCCTGGCAGCTGTCGAACGCCGGGCAGGAGGTACAGGCGCCGCCGGTCTGCGGGCGGCGCAGGTCGGCGAACAGCTCCGAATCCCGCCACACCGCACCGAAACCCCGGCCACGGACGTTGCCCGCCTTGAACACGTCGTGGATGGCGAACGGGCAGGCGTAGACGTCGCCCACCGGGTCGATCAGGCAGACGACCCGGCCCGCTCCGCACAGGTTGAGCCCGGGCAGCGAGGTCGAGCCGAGCGCGTTGAGGTGGAAGAACGAGTCGCCGGTGAGGATCTTGTCGCCGTTGGCCACCAGCCAGTCGTAGAGCTCCAGCTGCTGCGCGGCCGTCGGGTGCAGCTCGTCCCAGACGTCGGCGCCACGGCCGGAAGGCCTCAGCCGGGTGATGCGCAGCTGCGCGCCGAAACCGTCGGCGATGCGCTTGAACTCGTCGAGCTGGCCGATGTTGTGCCGGGTCATCACGACGGAGATCTTGAAGTCCTTCATCCCCGCTTCGGCCAGGTTGGCCAGCGCGCGTGTCGCCAGGTCGTAGGAGCCGGGCCCGCGCACGGCGTCGTTCACCTCACGGGTGGCCCCGTCGAGCGAGATCTGCACGTCCACGTAGTCGGTCGACGCCAGCTGCTTCGCCCGCTGCGGGGTGATCTTCACCCCGTTGGTGGAGAACTTGATGCCGACGTGGTGCGCCACCGCGTAGTCCAGCAGCTCCCAGAAGTCGGGCCGGACGGTCGGTTCCCCGCCGCCGACGTTGACGTAGAAGACCTGCATCCGTTCGAGCTCGTCGATGACCGTCTTGATCTCCTCGGTCGACAGCTCGTCCGGGTCGCGCCGCCCGGATGAGGACAGGCAGTGCGTACACGCGAGATTGCACGCGTAGGTCCACTCCCAGGTCAGGCAGATCGGTGCTTCGAGGCCGTGTTTGAACTGCTCGACCAGTGCGGGGATGGGAAGTGTCGCCGTCATGTGCCCTCCACGATCATGTCGGTCGCGACCAGGGATTCCAGGGCCTTGAGGTAGCCGGCCCGCCGGGTCTCGGACAGTTCGGACGCGCCGAGCGCGGCCCGCAGGCTCGGGTGCCCGCCGAGCTCGCGGACGAACTCGACCAGGTCGGGTGCCTTGAGGAACGAAAGCTTGCGGTTGCCGAAGTGGTAGGCGAGCGCCCCGAACGGTTCGGGACGCAACGCCACCCTCGGGTTGAGCCGGTAGTGCTTGTCCAGGTCCACGGCGCGGCCTAGTAGACGCCGCACATGCCGTCGATCGAAACCTCTTCGACGAGCAACTCCTCGACGACCGGGGTCTCGTCGACTTCCTGCGCCTGTTCGGACATGCTGTCCTCCTCGTGTCGGGGCGACCACGACGACGCTAGCTCCGGAATACTTCCGTCCCACCGTGCTTCCGGACGTTTCGTCCTGGCCGTTCGGGTAGCTGTGCAACCGGTTCTGACAAGGTAATGGCACCGAGTGCCGTTTGACAGGAAGGGATGCCGGAAGTGCCCGATCAGACGAACGCCCCCGCCCGCGGCGGCCGCCGGCCGGCCACCACGCGTCAGGAGATCGAGCACGTCGCCTTCGGCCTGTTCGAGGACAGGGGCTTCGAGCTGACGACGGTCGACGACATCGCGGCGGCCGCCGGGATCGGGCGCCGGACGTTCTTCCGGTACTTCCCGTCGAAGAACGACGTGCCCTGGGGTGATTTCCACGGCGAGCTCGACCGGATGCGGGCCCGGTTCGCCGGCTGCCCGGCGGAGCTGCCGGTGATGGACGCCCTGCGTGCGGTGGTCGCCGGGTTCAACCGGATCGACCAGGCCGAGGAGCGCTGGCACCGCCGCCGGATGACGCTGATCCTGACCGTCCCCGCGCTGCAGGCCCACGCCACGCTGCGCTACGCCGACTGGCGCCGGGTGGTCGCCGAGTTCGTCGCCGCGCGGCTCGCGCTGCCGGTGGACGACCTGCTGCCGCAGGCGCTGGCCCACGCCGCGCTGGGGGTCGCCGTCGCCGCGTACGAACGGTGGCTCGCGACCCCCGGCGCCGGGCTCTCGGCGTTGATGGAGGACGCGCTCGCCGCCCTCGCGTCGGGCTTTCAGGTGCGGGGCCCGGCGACAACGCGCACCAGGGGGTGAGGGCTATCGGTCCGCGTCGCGGGGCAGCCCGAGCATGCGCTCGCCGATCACGTTGAGCTGTACCTCGGTGGTGCCGCCGTAGATCGTCATCGCCCGGCAGGCGACGACCTGGTCCATCCACTTGTCGCTCGGCTCGCCCCGCACCGCGACGACACCCGCGACCTCGAGCTCCGCCAAGCAGAACTCAGCGATCCGCTGGCCGAACCGCATGCTCAGGAACTTGCCGACGCTCGACGTCGCGGAGACGTCCACTCCGGACAGTTGCTTGAGGACGGTCCGCGCGCCGAGCAGGTCGAGCACCTGGTTCTCACAGACGAATTCCCCGACGCGGTGGATCGCGGTGGCGTCGAGTTCACGGCCGCCGGCGAACTTCAGCAGATCGGCGAGAGTCGGATAGGAGGCGTTGCCCCGGCCCAGCGCGACGCGCTCGCTCGACAGCGTCGCCCTGGCGACCGCCCACCCCTGCCCCGGTGTGCCGACGACACAGTCGTCCGGGACGAACACGTCGTCGAGGAAGACCTCGTTGAACAGCTGGGAGCCGGTCGCCTCGCGCAGCGGGCGCACCGTCACCCCCGGCGTGGCCATGTCCAGGATGAAGTAGGTGATGCCCTCGTGCTTGGGCGCCTTGGCATCGGTGCGGGCGATCAGCATCCCCCACTCGGCGAACTGTGCCACCGTGGTCCAGATCTTCTGCCCGTTGATCCGCCACCCGCCGTCGACCCGCTCGGCCTTGGTGGACAGCGAGGCGAGGTCCGAACCGGCGCCGGGCTCGGAGAACAGCTGGCACCAGACGACTTCGCCGCGCAGGGTGGGCACCACCACGCGCTGTTTCTGTTCCTCCGTGCCGAACGCGACGATCGGCGGGACGGCCCAGCCGCCCATCAGGAGCTCCGGGCTCTGGATTCCGGCCAGCTTGAGTTCCTCGCCGATGACGACCTGGTCCAGCGGGTCCGCGGCCCGGCCGTAGGGGCGGGGCAGGTAGGGCTGGACCCAACCGCCGTCGCCCAGCGCGACGAGCCGCTCGTCCTCGCCGAGGCTCGCGATCCCGGCCAGGTCCGCGCGCACCGTCTCGCGCACCTCCTCGGCGCCCTCGGGCAGATCGATCCGCACCGCGCGGGAACCGCCGTCCAGCGCGTGCCTCGCCACCACGTCCGTCCACTGTGTACTGCGGCCGAGCAGCCCGCGCAGGGTGAGCGCGCGCCGGTAGTACAGATGCGCGTCGTGTTCCCAGGTGAACCCGATGCCGCCGAGCACCTGGACGCAGTCCGCGCCGCAGCTGACCGCGGCGTCGGGCGCGACCACCGCCGCCACGGCGGCCGCGAACTCGGCGGTGTCGTCCTTCGCGTCCAGCGCGCGGGCGGCGTCCCACACCGTGGCGCGAGCGCGTTCCAGCTCGATGCCCATGGTGGCGCACTTGTGCTTGACACCCTGGAACTGGCCGATCGGGCGGCCGAACTGGACCCGGACCTTGGCGTAGTCGGCGGCGGTCGAGGTGCACCAGGACGCGACGCCGACCGCTTCGGCGCCGAGCAGCACGGCCGCGATCGCGCGGACCCGGACGGCGCTGAGCCCCTCGAGTACCCGCCCTTCGGGCACCAGGACGCCGGTCGCTTCGACGAGCGCGGACCGGCGGACGACGTCGAGACTGTCGCGCTCGCGGATCTTCAGGTCCGCCTTGTCCAGTACCACCCACCGGATCTCCGTACCGATCCGGGCGGGCAGCACGAGCAGGTCCGCGACCGCCCCGCCCAGCACCCCGACGGTCGAGCCGGACACGGTGACGCCTTCGGCGGTGTACTCGGCCTCGAGCGGGCCCGCCAGCCCCACCGCGGCCGTGCGCGAACCGTCGGCGAGGCCCGGCAGCAGCTCGCCCTTCGCCTTGGCGTCCGAAGCGACCAGCAACGCCGACGCGAGGACGGTCGGCAGCAGCGGCCCCGGCTGCGCGGCCCGGCCCAGCACCTCCAGGACGACCGCGAGTTCCAGCAGCCCGGCGCCCTCGCCGCCGTGCTCGGCGGGAATATGCAGGCCGAGCAGGCCTTGTGCGGCCAGTTCGCCCCAGAACGGCGGCAGGGTCTCGGTTTTCGCGTCCGCGGCGACCCGCAGCGCCGCCGCGCCGAGGTGCCGCTCGGCGAACCCGCGCACCGAGTCGGCGAGCGCGGTGTGCTCTTCGGTGAGGCCGAGGCCGAGCTCGTAGGTGGTGGCAGCCATGGCGCCTCAGCCCACCAGCTCGGCCAGCTTGGCGACCGATTTGTCGAGCTCACCGCGGGTGCTCTTGCCGACCGCCATGCCGATCGGCCCGACGATCATCTGGCCGGTGAACTCGGCGTCGATCTCGGCCCGGCTGCCCTCGCCCTCGGCACTGACCGACAGCGTGAACGAGACCTTCACCCCGGCCATGCCCAGGCCGCTGATGCTGAGCGAACGCGGCGCGTCGTACTCGTCGACCGTCCACTCGATCTTGTTGGCCATGCCCATCACCGAGACGACCTCGGTGATCTTGGCCCCGGCCTTGATCTCCGCGGGCAGCTCCCCGCTCCACCGCTGGTGGATGGTCAGCCACTCCTCGAAGCGGGCCAGGTCCGACATGGTGTCCCAGGTCTTCTCCGGCGTGCTCGGCAGCGAGACGGTGACGTTCACCTTGGTCATGGGAGGTTCTCCTTCGGTCCGCAGTTTACCGTGACAGTCTGTATCACCTAAGTTGATGTGACAAGATGTAGCGGGTAATTTCCGGGAAGTAGGCTGAGGCGATGCTCAACGCGGCGAACGAGGACTCCGACGTCGACGGCCGGTCGACCCGCTGGGACGCCCACAAGGCCCAGCGGCGGCTCGAGGTGCTCGACGCCGCGGTCGCCGCGATCGAGCAGGACGGGCCCGGCGTCGGCGTCAAGCAGATCGCCGAGCGGGTGGGCGTGCCGCGCCCGGTGGTCTACCGGTTCTTCACCGACCGCGCCGACCTCGACGAGCAGATCCGGCAGCGCATCATCGAGTCACTGATGACGGAACTGGCCCCGACCCTGCGGCCGGACGGGACCGTCACCGAGGCGATCCGCCGCGCGGTCGGCACCTACCTCGGCTGGATCGAGCGCCACCCCCGGCTGCACGCGTTCCTCGGCGCGAACACCAAGGCCGCGACGGGCGCCTCGGCCGTGGTCACCGGCACCAAGACGGCCATCGCGGTCCAGGCTGGACAGCTGTTCTCGGCCGTGCTCAAGCGGTTCGGCAAGGACACCGACCTCGCGCCGTCGATCGCGTTCGGCGTAGTCGGGTTCGTCGACGCCACGGTCAACCGGTGGCTGGCCGACAAACGCCGCCCGCTTACCAGCGACCGGCTCGCCGAGTTCCTCACGACGTCGATCTGGTCACTGCTGGACGGGAACCTGCGGGCGCTGGATGTGACGATCGATCCACATCGGACAGTAGCCGAGCTCCTGAACGCTTGAGCCACAAGGCTTTTACGCGCTGAGATCCGTTTCGTCACGGCTGCGCATCGGCATCCGCGGCACGGGGAAGTGCTCGGTGAGCCTGGTCCGGTTGCGCCCGGCGGTCTTCGCGCCGAGCAGCGCGCGGTCGGCCGCGAGCAAGAGCTGGTCGGGCGTGACGCCATCCTCGGGGTAACACGCGGCGCCGACGGACGCGGTGACGGTCACCGTCACCGGCTCACCGCCGGTCCTGGTCAGGACGATCGGGGTGGCCGCCAGGCGGCGGCGCAGCCGTTCGGCGACGCCGAGCAGTTCGGTACGACCGGTGCCGGGCAGCACGATGGCGAGCTCGTCGCCGCCGTAGCGGGCGACCAGGTCCTGGCCACGCACCGCCGCCCGGACCATGGTGACCAGCGCGAGCAGTGCCTCGTCCCCGGCCGGGTGGCCGTACTCGTCGTTGATCCGCTTGAACCGGTCGAGGTCGAGGAACAGCACGCCGACGCTGCCGGTGGTCAGCCGCGCACGGCGCAGTTCGGCGGTGACGACCTCGGCCCAGTAGACCGGGGTGGCGAGCCCGGTCTTCGCGTCGGTGCGGGCCTGCCGCTGGAACTGCGGGAGCAGCAGGTCGCGGTGCACGCAGAGCACCGCGATCATCGAGAACGGCAGCACCCACGGCGCGGTGACGAGCAACGCTGCCGCGGCCACCCCCAGCCCGAGTGCCGCGGCGACGACGAGCTGGTCGGCCGGTTCGCCGAGCGCCTGGCGCGGGGTCGGCCTCGGCGCCGACAGCAGGATCGCGCAGACGACCAGCGCGTAGTTGACCAGCCACCAGCAGAGCGCGGCGGCCGCGACGATCAGCAGCGACCACGGCCCGGACGGCAGCCGGGGCGCGACCGTCAGACCACCGGTGTGCAGGACCGCCGAAGCCGCGGCGGAGGCGAGCACGAAGGTGGCCGCCGAGTAGATCTTGCGGTACGCGATCGCGGTCCCGTACACCCGCAGCCAGCAGTAGCCGTACGAGATCACGATCAGGACCACGACCAGCGACAACGGGAGGAGGATCAGCCCGGCGCAGACCCACAGCGACTTCAGGTTGGTGTACGGCGAGCCCTCGACGGAGAGCTCGCGGCGGCGCTCGGCCTCCCGGTGCAGCACCGCCGCACCGGCGAGGACGGCGAACCAGCCGCGCTCCGTGGGGGTCCCGGCCGTGCGCAGCGAACTGAGCACGGACACCGTCACCGCGGCGAGATCCACGGCGAGCCCGAGCCCGAGCACCGGCCGCGGCAGCGACCACAACCGCCACTGGGCGGGGAACCGGGGTCTGTCGTGCACGCTGTGTCCGATCGTCTGCTGGGCGTCAACCTGACAACGGGAACACTACGGTAATCGACTCGTCACCGAGTGTCGATAGTCTCATCAGCAGTCACCCTCCCGGAGCAACACCAGCCAGAAAGGCCTTCCGCCATGAACGAGCACGGAAACGAGTGGAGCAACACCCGCGGCAACGAGTGGTTCCGGCCCGGCAACGAGTGGTTCCGGCCGGGCAACGAATGGTTCCTCCCTGGCAACGAGTGGAGCTCGGGTCACTGACCGGGTTCAGCACCGGACGGGGGCGCGACGCGGCGAGTGAGCCGAGTCCGCCTGCCACGGCGACCACGACCGCGGCCGGGGCCCGGTCCGCCGCCAGCCCGGCCGCGGCGATCCCCAGGCCCTGGCTGGTCTTCAACGCGGTCGCGGCGAGCCCGAAAGCCTGGCCGCGGCGATGGTCGGGCACCGCGCGGACGAACGCCGCCGACGCGGGCAGGTGATACGCGCTCGCGGCGCCCGAGATCGCCCACAGCGCCACGGTCACCCCGAGTGAAGGCCGGACGAAGCACACGACCAGTGGCAGGCAGGCGGCGAGCGCGAGCGGCGCCATCAGCCTGTCCCGGACGGCCGCGGGAAGCCGGGACACCAGCGCCATGCCGAGCACCGCCCCGGCGGGGCTGGCGGCCAGCAGCAACCCGACCGCAGCGGCACCGGAGCCGAGTCCGGCCGCGTAGGGCGCGGCCAACCCCTCGACGGTGCCGGAGAACGCGGCCACACAGGCGAGCCCGACCAGCGCCCGCAGGCGCGGGGTGGTCAGGACCAGCCGGGTGCCCGCGGACACGTCGGACCACCAGCGGGCCAGCCCCGCCATCGCGACCACGCCGTCCGCCACCGGCACCGGACGGCGGGCGATCCCGAACCACACCACCGCCGCGGAGACCGCGAACGTCGCCGCGTCGGCCACCAGGGCGTCCCCGGCGCCGACCCCGGCGACCAGCGCGCCGCCGCCGGCGAACCCGCCCACCTGCGCCAGCTGCACCACCATGTCCATCGCGCCCTTGCCCAGCACGTACTCGTCCGCGTCGGGCAGGACGGCCACCAGCACCGCCGCCCGCGCCGCGTTCCCCGGCGCGCCGGCGGCCTGCACCAGCACGAGCAACCCGGCCACCACGGCCAGCGGGATCCCCGGAATCGCCATCAGCGCGACCAGGACAGCGCGCGTGAGATCCGCGATGATCATCACCCGCCGCCGCGGCCACCGGTCCGCGAGCCCGGAGAGCAGCGGCCCGGCGAGCACGTCCGGCAGGTAGGTCAGCGCGTACGTCAGCGCGGTCAGCCCGGCCGACCGGGTCCGGTCGTAGACCAGCACCGACAGCCCCACCCTGGCGAACTGGTCCCCGGCCACCGACACCAGCGTCGCCACGAACAGCACCCGGTACTCGCGACGCGCCCACACCTGCCGATACGACTGCCGCTCCGCCATCGGGACTCCCCGTCCTCACCCGAGCACACAAGGTAGCCGGACGACTACCGCCTCCGGAAGCCCCCAAGGTCTGGACCTCGGCGCGAGAGACTCCGGCAGGCTCGCCTCGGCGCTCGACGATCTGGGAAGGTAGGCGGAAGCTCGGGAAACCGGCGCCAGGCCGTCGAGATCGGCGAAAGCCGGGCTCTCCCAGTACGAAGGAGACTGACGCATGGCCGCACCGGCCGGCTTCGGATCGATCCCGCTCGGCGGCGGGACCCTGCTGACCGGCGTGGCCGCGGAGGTCGCGGCCACCGACTTCGGCCGCCTGGTGCGCCGCGTGCCGGGCGCGGTGCTCCGGCCCGGTTCGGTCGAGGACGTCGTGGCCGCCATCCGGTGGGCCGGTGCGCACGGGCTCCCGATCGCGGCGCGCGGGGCCGGGCACGCGATGAACGGCCAGGGCCTGGTCGACGGCGGGATCATCCTCGACCTGCGCTCGCTGAACACGGTGCACCTGGTCGCCGAGGATCGGGTGGTCGTCGACGCCGGGGCGCTGTGGAGCGCGGTCGTCGCGGCGACCACGGCCCGCGGCCTGACGCCGCCGGTGCTCACGGACTATCTGGAGACCACGGTCGGCGGAACGCTTTCGGCGGGCGGCTTGGGCGGGATGTCCCACCGCCACGGCGCGCAGACGGACACGGTGCTCGAACTCGACGTCGTCACCGGCGCCGGTGAGCTGGTCACCTGCTCACGGGAGCACGAGCGCGAGCTGTTCGACGCCGTACGCGCGGGCTTCGGCCAGCTCGGCGTGCTGGTCCGCGCGACGATCCGGCTGATCCCGGCACTGCCGATGTCCCGCTGCTACCGGCTGCGCTACACCGACCTCGGGGCCTTGACCGCCGATCAGTCCCGGCTCATCGCCGAGGACCGGTTCGACTACGTCGAGGGCTCCGCCGGGCTCGGCGAGACCGGGACGCCCGAGTACAAGCTCGAGGTCGCCACCTTCGTCCCCACACTGTCCGATGTGGACAGCGACGCGCTCCTCGCCGGGCTGCGCCACGAACCGGGCGCGGTGGAGATCGAGGACACCACGTACCCGGAGTTCCTCGACCGGCTGGCCCCCGGGGTCGCGTTCCGGCGTGAAATCAAGGAATGGGAGTTGCCGCACCCCTGGCTGAACGTGTTCCTGCCCGGCCCGGCCGCCGCCGAAGTCGTCGGCCGGATCATGGCGGAGCTGACGCTGGTGGACCTGGCGCCGTGCGGGGTCATTCTGCTCTACCCGGTCCACACCGCCCGCTCCGGCACCCCGCTGCTGCGGCTGCCGGACGAGCCGGTCGCCTTCCTGTTCGCGCTGCTGCTGACGGCCGACCCGGCCGAACCCGGCGCGATCCTCCGGATGGCACAACGCAACCGCAGGTTCTACGAGTGCGTGCTTCAGGCGGGCGGCACCACCTATCCGATCGGCCCACCGGGGCTGAAGCCGAGCGAGTGGGTGGCGCACTACGGCGAAGCGTGGCCTGCGTTCCAAGCGGCGAAAGCGCGCTTCGACCCGAAGCGGATCATGACCCCGGGGCCGGGGTTCTGGCCGGACTCCCCTGCTTGAAAGCCGGTCAGGGACCGGGTGCCCACCGCACCCCCCGAGGCACGGTGGACACCCGCACACCGATGATCTTCACGAACCGCCGGGCGCGGCGCTCGCCGATCCCGTGTTCTCGACCCGAAGAGGCGGTTCGCCCGGTTCCGGGTTGCGGTGCGCTCCGGCGCTTGGCCACCGGCCGGTTGGCGGGCCCGCCTCGGCACCCTTTAGGTTGGGCGACGCAAGGGTGCGGGTCGAGGGAGAACGTGATGGCTGTCGCTGGGTACGTGCTCCTGGCGCTGGCCGTCGTGGCGCTGGCCGTGTTCGTGGCCGGCGTCGTGCGTGAACCGCGCCGCCTCAGCAACGCCGTCTGGCTGGGCTCGGCGGTCGTGCTGTCCGGCCTGTGGCTGCTCCTGCGCGCGTTCGACTTCCAGGGGCTGGCGCCGTACCTCGTCGTCGCCCTCGAAGCCCTGGCGCTGCTGGTGGTGCTGGCGTTGCCGGTCGCCCTGATCGTGAACGGCGTGCTGATGCTGCGCCGGGAGGGCCGCCGGTTGCCGAACCTGCTGTCCCTGCTCACCGGGCTGGGCATGGTCACCCTGACCGTGTTGTTCTTCGCCCCTCTGGGACTTTGGGGCTCGGCGCTGGTCATTTCCCTGCTGCTGGCCGCGGTCTACCTGGGCTTCCTGTTCGTCTCCCTGCTGGCGTATTCGTTCCTGTACAGCAGGTTCGGCCGCCGGCCGGGGGTGGACGCCATCATCGTGCTCGGCTCCGGGCTGCTGGGCGACCGCGTGCCGCCACTGCTGGCCAGCAGGCTGGATCGCGGACTTCGGTTGTACCGGCGGGAAACGGCGGCCGGGAGCGCGCCCGTGCTGGTCGTCTCCGGCGGGCAGGGGCCCGACGAGGAGGTCCCGGAGGCGATCGCCATGCGCGACTACCTGGTGGGCGAAGGGCTGTCCACCGAGCACGTCCTGCTGGAGGACCGGGCGGAGACGACGGAACAGAACCTCCGGTTCTCGATGGAGGTGATCACCCGCCACGGCACACGAGGACGGACCGTGGCGGTGACGAACAACTACCACGTCTTCCGCACCGCCGTGCTCGCGCGCAGGCTGGGGCTCCCGGTGAACGTCGCGGGCGCGCCGACGGCGTTCTACTTCCTCCCCAGCGCTTTCCTGCGCGAGTTCGTCGCGCTGCTCGCCCAAGTACCGCCGCATCAACCTCGTCGCCTGTGGCGCGCTCATCGCGACCCCGCTGATCCTCGCGCTGGTGTCCTGAGCTGGCTTCCCCCTGAGAACAAAGGGGCAGCAAAAAAGGCGGTGGGCAGGTTCGCGAATTCGCGAACCTGCCCACCGCCTCGAACGCATCGCTGCGCGGATCCCGGAGGCTCCTTGCGCTTATCCGTCCTGTTCAGACCACAAAGGTCAGTTGTGCTGGCTGGAGCCACCGTCGATGACGCCACCGGAGGCACAGTTGGACAGCTGCGAGCTGCCGGCCTCGTGCTTGCCCGGCGAAAGGATCGGGACACCGACGCCGTTGAGCGAGTCGCGGATCGGCACCTGGACGCCGAGCACGTTGACGTCGTTGCCGCACAGGCCGAGCGTGCCGTTGACGTTGTGCGCGATGTCGGTGTTGTTCAGGTTGACCAGGCCGACCTGGCCGTAGTTGGCGTAGTCACCGAAGTCGCCATCCCAGTCGTGGCCGTGGTGAACGGTGCCGGCCGACGCCAGGCCGCCCATCATCAGCATGCCCGCCGCGGCGGCTGCCACCACAAAACCTGTCTTCTTCAGCACAAATAGCTCCTCAATGTCGGTTCAGTGCATTCCCGCCGCTCCTTTGTGGACGGACCGAAGGCCGCCACGAGGGAGAATGCGGAACCGGAGAGACGTGAGGCACTGCGCCCACTTCCACCGGAATCCTCAGCCGTGGACTGTCCAGTTGCGACGTTCAGCGCTCGCAACCTTGGCCACGTAAGAGAAACTACAGCTTACAAGCCGGTAATTCCACTCGGTAACACCATCGTGTCGCCGCACTTTCCCTACCAGGAGAAACAGAACGGCGGACGCCGCTCGCACGACGCGAAAAAGGTGGAGCACCGGTCTTGGTGAAAGACCCGTACCCCACCCTTGTCCGCTTCAGCGAAGCGACGAAGACTCAGCTGTGCTGCGAGGACCCGTCGCTCTCGATGCCGCCGGAGGCGCAGTTGGTGGCCTGCTCGCTGTCTGCGGCCGAAAGGCCCGGCGACAGCAGCGGGATGCCCAGGCCGTTGCCCGAGTGGCGGACCGGCACCTGGACGCCGAGCACGTTGACGTCGTTGTCGCAGAAACCAAGGGTGCCGTTGACGTTGTGCAGGACGTCGAGGTTGTTCGAGTTGACCAGCCCGACCTGTCCGTCGTTGTGGTGACCCTCGTGGCCACCCGGCTCGCCCGCCGAGGCGACCCCGCCGAGCAGCACCATGCAAGCGGCGGAACCGGCGGCGAGGACGCAGATCTTCTTAAGCACTTTGGAACTCCTCAACTAGACGACGGGGAAAGGGTCGCCGGTCGATCCGGCCGGTGGCCCGTTCCCCTCCAGCACGGGGAAACTACCGAGAACCCGCCGCCGGTTCCACTCGGAACCACCATCGTGTATAGGCGTCCTTCATGGACAGACCGAGCGAAGCAAGCCGCGCATGTCCTTGAGGAAACCGAAGTCACCCTAAAGTGGAACAAATCCGCAATTCCGTCTCTCTCAGTCACCATTGCCGCTAGCTCGTACTTCTAAAGTGTTTATGCACCAGGCCCCGTACGCTTTCGCTCCACCGACGGGATAGCGCGCTCGGCCCAGGCGGGGCGCGGACAGGTGTTCAGAGGAGTCGTGCGTGCTCGGTTACGGGGAACTCGTCGCGTCCGCCATCCTGTACGGGTTGGGGATCGTGGCCCAGAGCGTCGCGGCGCGGCGCGCGGACCGGCGCGCGGGAGCGGGTCTCGGCCTGCTCGCCCGGCTGGCGTCCGACCGGCTCTACCTGCTCGGTTTCGCGGGCCAGGCGGGAGGTTTCCTCCTCGCCTTCTTCGCCCGCGCCTCCCTTCCGCTGTACCTGGTCCAGGCCGGTTCCTCCTCGGCGATCGGGCTCGCGACGCTGTTCGGCGTGCTCGTGCTCGGCTGGCGGGTCCGCGCGGCGGAGGTCGCCGTCCTGCTGCTGATGGCTTTCGGCCTGATCCTGCTGGCCGGTTCGTCGGCCCCGTCGGTCGCCGAGGACCTGCCGCCGCGAGCCGTGCTGGTGCTGGCCGGGGTGGTACTGGTGATCGGCGTGTTCACCCTCCGGGCGGGCCGGTCCGAAGGGGTCACGTCGACGGCGGTGCTGGCGGGGGTCTCGTTCGCGGTCGTCGCGATCGCCAGCCGCTCGCTGGCGCACCAGGACCTGGTGTCCCTGCTGCCGAATCCGCTGACCTGGCTGATGCTGCTCGCCGCCGTGCTCGGCCAGGCCGCCATGGCCGCCGGGCTGCAGCGCGGCTCGGCCACGTCGGTGGTGGCCACCTCCGACGCGACGACCATCGTGCTGGCCTCGGTCACCGGGATCGCCGCGCTGGGCGACCAGGTGACGGCGGGCCGCCAGTGGTGGGTCGTGCTCGGCCTCGGTCTCGTCGTCTTCGGGGTGCTGGCACTGGGTTCGCTCACCCGCCCGGCCCCCGTCGTGTCCGTCGTGGTGCGCGAGGAGGCCGCGTGACCGCCCGGCCGATCGCCAGCGTCTCGCTGGACCTGGACAACCTCTGGGCCTACCTGAAGACCCACGGCGACCGGGAGTGGGCGCGGTACCCGAGTTTCCTGCCCACCGCGGTCCCCCGGCTGCTGGAGATCTTCGGCGAGCACCGGCTCACCACGACGGTGTTCGCCGTCGGCGCCGACGTCGTGCGGGAGGACGGCGCGAAGGCCGTCAACGAGATCGCCGCCGCCGGGCATGAGGTGGCGAACCACTCGTTCGGCCACGAACCCTGGCTGCACCGGTATTCCCGGGCCCAGCTCGAAGAGGAGCTGGCCAAGACCGAGGACGCGATCGTCGCGGCGGGCGCGCCCCGGCCGGTGGGCTTCCGCGGCCCGGGTTACAGCGTCACCCAGGACGTCCTCGAGGTCCTCGTCGAGCGCGGGTACGAGTACGACGCGAGCACGCTGCCGACCTGGGTCGGGCCGCTCGCCCGCGCCTACCACAACCGCACCGCGCCACCGTCCACTAACGACGGTGAAGGCCGGGACGACCTCTTCGGCGGTTTCTCCCGGGTCCTGGCGCCCGTGGGCGCCTACCGCTGGCTGGTCGGCGCGGACGACAAGCTGGTGGAGCTCCCGGTGACGACGATGCCGTTGTTCCGCACGCCCATCCACGGTTCCTACCTCCTGCAGCTCTACCAGGTCTCACCCCGGCTGGCACGGGGCTACTTCCTGACCGCGTTGCGGCTGTGCCGGGCACGTGGGGTCGCGCCGTCACTGCTGCTGCACCCCACCGACGTGCTCGGCGGCGCGGAGGCACCGGGGATGGCGTTCTTCCCCGGCATGGCGATGCCGGGTGCCGCCAAGACCGCGTGGCTGGGCTGGGTGCTGGACGCGCTGCGGAAGCACTTCGACATCGTCGGCACCGGCGAGCACGTCGCCAGGGCGCGTGCGGCCGGGCTGCGCCGTGAGCGGGACGCGCGGCGGCTGGTGTCCGGCAGATGACCGTGGACGCCACGTTCGTGGTCGCCACGGCGAAGCACCGCCGGTCCGGCACCGGAACACCGCTGCTCCAGGTCTTCGCCTGCGCGACCGTGGCGCTGGCGCCGCTGGAGGGGTACCTGATCAGCGTGCAGGGGCAGCTGGCGAAGCTGGCCCCGATGCTGCTGGCGCTGACCTGGATCGTGGTCCGGGTCCGGCAGCGGCGGCTCCCCCGCGCGCATCCGGTGCAGGCGGTCCTCGCCCTGTTCGCCGTGGTACTGCTCGGTTCGGCGGCCGCGCACGCCGCCGGGCCGTTCACCGTGGACTACACCCTGCGCTGGCTGCCGTTCCTGGCGATCACCGTGGTCCTCGCCGACGTCGCCGCCGCCGAGGTGCCGATCAGGGCGCTGCTGATCGCCGCGGTCGGCGGCGCCACGGTGGCCGGATCCGGCGCCCTCTACAGCCTGATCGTCGAGGGCGAGACCCGGGCCAGCGGGCCGCTCGCGGACCCGAACGACCTCGCGTACTTCCTCGTCGCCGCCCTCCCCCTGCTGATCGTGGTGACCCCGGCTCGCCCGTCGCCACACCGGCGGCTGTTCGGCGTCCTCACCGCGCTCGCCGCGATCGTGCTGGCGGCGGGCGCCGCGGCGACGTTCTCGCGCGGGGGCGCGCTGGCGCTCGTCGCGGCGGTAAGCTGGCTGGTGCTGAGGCGGGTGCTGCCGGTGCGCGTGCTGGCCGTCGCCTGCGGCGTGCTGGCCGCGCTGGGCCTGCTGGCCGTCCTGCTGGCCGGGCAGGAGCTGACGAAGGCGTTGCAGGAGAAGAGCTACATCGCCGCGACCAATGTGGACACCCGCGAGCTGCGCTGGCAGGCCGCGGCGCGGATGCTGACGGACAACCCGCTGCTCGGGGTCGGGCCGGGCGGGTTCCGCGGCGGGTACGCCGCCGCGTCGCACAACGCGGAGATCGACGAACAGACCCCGGTCGCGCACAACATGTACCTCGAGGTGGCCGCCGAGCTCGGCGTGGGCGGCTTCGCGCTGTTCCTCGCCGTGCTCGCCACCGCGGCGGTCGCCGCCGAGCGCACCCTCCGGCTGAGCGCGGACCGCCGGGAGATGGTCGCGGTGCAGGCGTCCCTGCTCGCCGTCGTGGTCGCGTCGACGTTCCTGTCCGAGCAGTACTACCTGCCGTTGTGGTCGATGGTGGCGCTGGCCTGCGCGGCCGAGGTCCGGTCCCGCCTGCCGAAGGGAAGTGGCGATGCGCGTCCTGCACGTGATCAGTGAAATGGGCACCGGCGGCGCGGAGGCGCTCGTGGCCGGGATGGTCGCCCACGGCGAGGACGTCGGCTGGGAGTCGGCGGTCGCGAGCAGCGGCGGGTTCCGCGCCGATGCCCTGCTCACCCAGGGTTTCGCGACGTTCGACGTGCCGCGGGCCGGGCGGAGCAAGGCGGGGGTCGTGCGAGCGGCGCTGGCGACCGGACGCGCTGTCCGGCGGTTCCGGCCGGATCTCGTGCTGGCGCACAACGTCGGCGCCAGCGCGGTGGCCAAGCTCGCACTGCTGCCCGGCCGCGCGAGGCCGCTGGTGACGGTCTTCCACGGGGTCGCGGAGGCCGACTACCCCGGCGCCGCCAGGATCCTGCGCCGCACCTCGGACTCCGTCGTCGCCGTCTCCCCCGCCACCGCCGAGCGGCTGCGGGAGGCGGGGTTGCGCACCCCGGCCCCGGTGGTCGTCCGCAACGCGGTCTTCCCGCAACCGTCCTCTGTGGACCGCGAGATCGTGCGCGCGAAGCTGGGTGTGACGTCCGGGGTGCCGGTGGCGTTGTGCCTGGCCAGGATGGAGCCGCAGAAACGGCACGACCTGCTGCTGACGGCGTGGGCGGCGCTCGACGCCGAGGCGGTGCTGTGGCTGGCCGGTGACGGCAGCCTGCGCGAAGACCTCGAACGCCGGAGCGACGCGCTGGGACTGGGCCACCGGGTGCGCTTCCTCGGCAACCGCGCCGACGGGCCGGACCTGCTCGCCGCGGCGGACGTCACCGTCCTGACCAGCGACTGGGAGGGCCTCCCGCTGGCCGTGCTCGAATCGCTGGCCGCCGGGCGCCCGGTGGTCGCGACCGACGTCGGCGGGGTCGCGGAAGCACTCGCCGGGGGCGGTGGCCTGGTGGTGCCCCGGGGTGACCGGGAGGCGATCACCGAGGCGCTGCGCCACTTCCTGTTCGACCCGGCCGCGCGCGACGAGGCGGCCGCCGCCGTCCGCGAGCACGACCCCGGCACGTTGATGAAGTCCTACGACGAGCTCCTCCGCACCGCGCTGACAGGAAGACGACGATGAAGACCCTCCTTGGCCGGATCCCCCCGGCACTCACCCGAAGCCTGGTCGTCGCTCTGGTCGTCGGCGTGCTCGTCGGCGTGCTCGTCCTGGTCGTGGGCCTGACCCGCGGCGCCGAGTACCAGGGCCGGGTCAGCCTGCTCGCCGGACCGGCCCAGCAGACCGAAGGTCCGGCACCGCAGTACGGCGAAGTCGTGTCGCTCGCGCTGCCCGCGCTGGTCGAGCTCGCCAGGAGCCCGTCGGTGCTGCAAGCCGCCGCCCCGGTGTCCGGCTACTCGCCCGACGAGCTCGGGAACCGCGTCTCGGTCGAGCTGGTCCCCGCTTCCGGACTGGCCCGGTTGTCGGTGCGGGCCGCCTCCGCGCAGCAGGCGGGCGCGGCCGCGTTGGCGATCGCGAAGTCCATGATCGACGCCGACCTGCTCGCCCCGGTCGGCAAGCTGCGCACGCTGGACAAGCAGGCGGAGACCATCGAGGTCGCCCCGGACCGGCTGCTGGTGATCGGGCTGGCGCTGGCCGCCGCGGTCGCCGCCGGAGTCGCGGCGGCGGCGATCCTGCGCCTGCGCTCCGGCCGTGGCAGGGCCGACGAGGAGGCCGTGCGCCGGGCGCTGTCGGCCGCCGGTTCGCACAGCCCAGTGACGCTCCTGCGGGAGGCCGATCCCGCGGTGGCCGACCGGCTCGCGGTGCTCTGCCGGGCCGCGGGCAAGACGGCCAGGGTACTGGCCGCGACCCCGGCGCTGGCCGAACAGGCGGCCAAGCTCTCGGCCGGGATCCCGGCCGGTGACCAGTCCGAAGTGGACGCCGGGACCGCCGTGATCGTGGTGACCCACGCCGGCCGGACCAAGCAGGACGAGCTGACCGCGGCGGTCGGTGTCCTGCCGTACACCGCCACGCTGGTGGCGGTGGTGCTGGCGTGATCCGGCAGCACCACGGCGTCCGCGGGCTCGCCGTCCCGGCCGTCACCCTCCTGGCGGGCGTCTTCGGCGCGGTCAGCGCGTGGCGGGCACTCGCGCCGTCGTGGCAGGTGCCGCTGCCGAGTGCGGCCAACCTGCCAGAGGAAAGACTGCAGGACTTCCGCGACGCGTTGTACTTCCCGATCAAGGAGTTCCTCGCCGGGGGCGATCCGTACGACCCCGCGGCGATGTTCGCGCACTGGCCGGTCCGCCAGGACTTCAACCTCTACCAGCCCTACCACCTCGTGCTGCACCTGCCGTTCGTGCTGCCCGGTTACCGCGTCGGCGCGGTGGCCTTCGCCGTGACGTCGCTCGTGCTGCTGGTGCTGCTCTCACTGCTGGCCGCGCACGCCGTCCGGCGGTACGCGCCCGTGCCGCTCGCGCTCGGCACCACGGTGATCGCCGCGCTGCTGGTCACCAGCCAGGTCGGCAAGGCGCAGCTGTACGTCGGGCAGGTCAACCCGCTGATCGCGCTCGGGGCGGCCGGGGCGCTCCTGGGCCGGGCCGATCATCCGCGCCTGGCCGCGGTGGCGCTCGCGCTCGCCTGGTTGAAGCCGCAGTACGGCTTTCCCTTGGCGGTACTGCTGTTCGCCAGGGGGTCCCGCCGGGTCGCGGTCACCGGGACCCTGCTCGCCGCGGCCGCGAGTCTGCCCGTGGTGGCGCTGCTGGTCGTGCGCACCGGCGGTGTCGGCCCGTTCCTCGATGTGATCGCCGCGAACCTTTCGCACGCCACGGGAACCGACTACGGCGCGGTAGATTCCGTGACGGCGCAACGGATCGACGTCGCCGCGGTGCTGTTCCGCACCACCGGCTGGGTGCCGCCCGCGGTGGAGGCGGTCGTGCTCGCGGGGGTGCTCGTCTCGGGCGTCCTGCTCACGCGGCGGCTGGACGGGCTGGCGTTACCGGCGCTCGCCGATCTGCTCACCTGCCTGGCCGTGGTGGTCTGCGTCGTGCACCAGCCGGGTGACGTGCTCATCGCCGTCCCCGCGATGGCGGCGGTGGCCGGGCTGTGGTGGCGGCACCGCCACGAACGGGGCTGGGCGCCGGCCGGACTCGCCGTGCTCGCGCTCGCCGTGCCGTTCGCGCACCTGTACGTGGCGGATTCGGCGATCGGCTCACTGTTCGGGACGCGTGCCGCGGTCACCGTCGACGGCGTTGCAGTGGTCGTCTCGTGGCTCCTGCTCGTGGTCTTCGCCGTGCGCCTGCTGCGGCGGCGGGACGAGCTCGTGACGGTGGCCGGATGAGCAACGGTCTCGGGACCCGCGCGGTCCGCGGCTCGCTGTGGCTCGGCGTGGTCAACCTGGTCAGCAAGAGCAGCCAGATGCTGGTCACGCTCGTACTGGCGGCCCTGCTGAGCGAGGGCGAACTGGGTGTCGTGGCGCTGGCTGTGTCGCTGGTCAACCTCGGCCAGGTCGTGCAGTCCATCGGGGTCTACGACGTGATCAGCCGGACCGAGCAGGATCCGCGGCGGATGGCGGGCACGGTGCTGACGATGAGCGTCGGCGCCGGTGTGCTGCTGGCCGCGATCCTCGCGCTCGCGGCGGACCCGATCAGCACGGCCCTCGGTGCCCCCGGCGCGGCCGGGCTGGTGCGGCTCGCCGCGCTCAGCCTGCCGTTTTCGGCCGCGGGCGGGGTGCAGATGGGGCTGCTGCACCGGGACCTGGACTTCCGCCGCCGGATGCTGCCCGACGGCGGCGGCGCGGTGCTGGGAGCCGTGGTGACGGTGGTGCTCGCGCTGAGCGGCGCGGGCCCGACGTCGCTGGTGGTCGGCCTGCTGTGCACCGCGGTCGCGCAACCGGTGTTCGGCACGCTGGTCGGCGCGGGCATCCGGCCCCGCTGGCACCGCGGGGCGGCGCGCGAGGCGGTGCGGTGGATCGCCGTCGTGGGCCCGGCGGCCGTGGTGGCGGCGCTGCTGGTCAACCTCGACTACCTGGCCATCGGGCACGTGCTCGGCACGGACGCCGTCGGGGTGTACTCGCTGGCGTACCGGCTCGCCTGGGTGCCGTACATCATGGTGGCCGTCGTGCTCGGCGCGGTCGCGTTTCCGGTCTTCACCAGGATGGTCCGGGCCGGGCGGTCCGGTGAACTGCCCGCCGTGCTCGGCAAGTTCACCCGCGCCGCGCTGGTCGTCACCGGCGGCCTGTACGTCTCGCTCGCGGTGCTCAGCGACCGGGTGGTGGTGCTCGGTGAGCGCTGGGCGCCCGCGGCGGGGCCGCTGGTGCTGCTGTCGGGCTACGGCCTCGGCGTCTGCCTGCTGCAGATCTGGTACCAGGCGGTGAAAGCGACCGGGCACGTGCGGCTGTACCTGGCGCTCGAGACCACGCATCTGACGGTCCTGGTGCTGTCTCTGGTGCTGCTGACCCGCTTCGGCGTGGAGGCGGTGGCTGCGGCTCAGCTGGCCGCCGCCTGGGTGCTGGTGCCGGTGACCTGGTGGGCGCTGGCGAGGCTGACCGTCGCGCCCGCGCTGAAGGAACTGGCCGGGGTGGCCGTCAAAGTGCTCGCCGCGGCCGCCGCGGGCGCGGTGCCCGCCGTCGCCCTCGATCGGGCGGGCGTCTTCGGGGCCACCGGGTCACTGCCGGGCGCGCTCGCCGAGGTCGCCGTGCTCGTACTCGGTTACGCCGGAGCCACGCTGCTGGCCCAGCGGGGTGCCCTCGGGGAGCTGAAAACCCTTCGACAGCAAGAGGAACTGGGAGCAGACCGGTGAAGATCGTGCATGTCAGCCAGCCGGTCGAGGCCGGGGTGGCCGTCGTGGCGCTGGACCTCGCCCTCGCCCAGCAGGCGCGCGGCTGGGCCGTCACCCTCGTCTGCCCGCCTTCGGGTTGGCTTCCCGAGCGGGCACAGGAGCTGGGGATCGACGTCCGCGGCTGGGCCGTCACCCGGCAGCCCGGCCGCCGTTCCCTCGGCGAGGCCGTGCGGCTGCGCCGGATCCTGGCCGGGCTCGCGCCGGATGTCGTGCACCTGCACAGTTCGAAGGCCGGGCTGGCCGGGCGGCTCGCGCTGCGCGGCAAGCTGCCGACGGTCTTCCAGCCGCACCTGTGGTCGTTCGAGGTGGCGGGCGGGCCGCTGCGACGTGCCTGCGTCACCTGGGAACGGCTGGCCTCGCGGTGGACCCACCTGATCGTCTGCGTCAGTGACGACGAGCTCGTCACCGGCCGGGCGGCGGGGGTGAGCGCGACGGCGGAGATCGTGTGCAACGGCGTCGACACCGAACGCCTCCTGCCCCGTGACCGGGCGGCCGCGCGACGGCGTCTCGGGCTCGACCCGGACGTCCCGATCGCGGTGTGCGTGGGCAGGCTGGCCGAGCTGAAGGGCCAGGACCAGCTGCTCTCGGCGTGGCCGGCGGTGCTCGAAAAGCTGCCGGGGGCGGAACTCGTGCTGGTCGGGGACGGGCCGATGGGCCCGGCCTGGCGAACCGGCCATCCGATGGCGGGCCACGGATCCGTGCGGTGGCAGGGCCACTGCGACGATCCGGCCGCGTACTACACCGCCGCGGACGTGGTGGTGCTGCCGTCCCGCGCCGAGGGCATGGCGCTGGTGCCGCTGGAAGCGATGTCCTGTGCCCGATCGGTCGTGGCGTTCGACGTCGGCGGGGTCCGCCAGAGCGTCGGCGACGCCGGAACGGTGATCCCCGCCGGGAATCTCCCCGCGCTGGCCGACGCCGTGGCGGCCCGGCTGGCCGACCCCGGACTCGCCGCCGCCGAGGGCCGCCGCGGGCGCCGTCGCGCCGAGCTGCTGTTCGACCGGACCCGGATGACGGACCAGATCGTCACCCTCGTGGACAAGCTCGCCCACGAGCACAGCAAGTCCGGGCGCACGGCATGACGCCCCGGCGGCGCGTCGCGTACCTGCTGACCCAGGATCGCGGCGGCCCGGTCGACGTCACCGTGCGTCTGGCCGCGACCCTGCTCGACGCCGGGGAGGTCGACCTCCGCGTGTTCGGGCCGGTCCCGGCCAGGGACGCCGGGCTGCTCGACGGCCACCACCACGAGATTTCCGTGTCCCGCAAGGGAGATCTGGCGGCCGGGCGGCGGACGAGGGCGGCGATCCTGGCGTGGCGGCCGGACGTGGTGCACGCCCAGGACCGGCGCGCGGGGCTGGTGAGCGCGGGCCTGAAACGCGGCGTGCCCGCCGTGGTCCACACCTACCACGGGGTGCCGGACGACGTCGGCGAACCGTGGTCGCGCGGCGAACCCGGCGCGTCCGGGCCCTCCGCCTACACGCGGGCCGTGCTCGCCGGTGACGCGCTGGTCGCGAGGATCGCCGACCGCACCGTCGTGCCCGCCGCCGAGATGGGCAGATTCCTCGGCGACCGGCTGCGCGTACCGCCGAGCCGAATAGCCCACATCGACAACTGCGTCGCCCCCGGCGAATCCCGGCCACCCGCCGGGCCGGTGCGGCACCTGGTCTTCGTCGGCCTGCTGGTGGAGCGCAAAGGTCTGCTCAACCTCCTGGCGGCACTGGCCATCCCCGGGGTCATGCCGCCCGACGCGCGTCTCACGGTGGTCGGCGACGGCCCGCAGCGCGCCGAAGCGGAGCGGCTCGCCGAGTCACCTCCGCTGGCCGGGCGGGTGACGTTCACCGGCTTCCGCACCGACGTCGCGGAGCTGCTGCAAACCGGCGACGCGCTGGTCCTTCCGTCCACAATGGAGCAGCAGCCGCTGGTGATCGCCGAGGCGATGACCGCGGGCAAACCCGTGGTCGCGACCGACACCGGCGGGGTGGCGGACATGCTGGGAGACCGGACTTTCCTGGCTCCCCCGCACGACATCCCCGCGCTGGCGGACCGGCTGCGCGCACTGTTCGCCGAGCCCGCCCCGGCCCGGATCGGCCACCTGCTCGCCGCCCGCGCCCGCGAGCGCTTCACCCCCGACGTGTGCGCCCAACACCACCTCGCCCTCTACGACGAACTCCTCCGCGCGAAGATCCGCTGAAGGTCGCCCTTGGTGCGTTCAGCGCACTGAAGGTCGCCTTTGGTGCGTTCAGCGCAGTATAGGCGACCTTCAGGCAATCGCCGACCAGCTGGACTCTGGCCTTCACGACCTGTCGACGAGTTGCGGGTCAGGTCTTGGGTTTGACGAGCACGAGACCGTCGGCGGCGGCGAGGTCGGCCGGGGCCGACGGCTTGCCGTCCGGGGTGACCAGCCCGGCGGGCGGGGTGAGCGGCACCGCGGCGTGGGTCGGGTTCACCGCCACCCAGCCGTTGGTGAACTCGCGCGTCCAGATGCCGTTGGGCTGGCGGGTGGCGGCGTCGACCGCTTCGCCCAGCCCGGTCGCCTGCAGGGCCGACCACTCGGGATTGCGGTAGTCCGGGGTGGTGGCCGGGGTCCAGCAGGTGCGCGGGCCCGCCAGCAGCGCCGCACTGGCGTACCCGGCGCGTTCGTCACGGATACCACGTGTCCGCGTCACGAGCAGCAGCCAGGATTCGCCGAGCGCGGCCTGGGCACGCAACTCGTTGAACTCGTTGCCACGGAAGGTGAGCAGCCCGCCCGTCCCGCCGTCCTCGCGGAAGCCGAAGTTCTCCTCCATCGCGCCGCCGAACCGCGAGTGCGCGGTCCACCGGCCCGGCACGAGGTGGGTCTCGGAAACGTTGGGGACGAACACCTTCCCCACGTCCCGGAAGGCGTCCCCGGCCACCGAGAGCAGCGAGTCGAGGCCGTCGCGCAGCACCCGGTCCGTCGCCGCCGCGTCCGCCGTTCCCGCCAGCACCGCGGAAGAGTAGAAGCTCAGCGAGTTGAAGTCGTTGTCCGCCAGGACGCCGTCCCAGCCCTCCCTGGTCACCTCGCCGAGGACCGCCGTGGCCCACGCCTGCTGATAGGTCTTGTCCCACACCGCCGTCTGCCAGTGCTTCGGATAGCCCTGCCACTCGATGCGCTGGCCCCGGGTGTCCTGCGCGAACCACTGGGGATGTTCGCGCTGGGCGGCGTAGTACCCGACGCCGCTGGGCAGGTAGGGCGCGTCGTTGCCGCCGATCACCGCACCGGCGTAGTTGCGGACGCTGGAAAGATCCTTGTACACCAGGACTTTCATCTGCGGGTTCAGCTCGTGCAGCCGTCGCATGGCCGCCGTCTCCGTGGCGTTGAGCACGACGACGTCGTAGCGCTGGGCCGCCAGCGTCAGATCGGCCGCCGACGGGCTGTCGCCGATCCCGTACCACCAGGCGCAGGGCGCCAGCGGCTTCGGCGGCGGCGAATCCTGCGCGGAGCTCGACACGCAGGCGCCACTCAGCACCAGCACCCCGGCGACCACGATCCGGGCCCCCAGCCGACGATTACGGCCGATCAGCGTTGCCTTCGGCACAGCAGCTCACCCACTGTCAGTAAGAGGATCTTCAGATCCAGCCACAACGACCAGTTCGCGATGTAGTAGTTGTCGTACCGGGACCGATCGGCGATCGAGGTGTCGCCGCGCAGCCCGTGCACCTGGGCGAGCCCAGTCAGCCCGGTCGGCACGCGATGGCGTGCCCAGTAGAACTCGTGGATGGCGGAGAACTCGCTGACGAACACCGGGCGCTCCGGGCGCGGCCCGACTATCGACATGTCGCCGCGCAGGATGTTCCACAGCTGGGGCAGCTCGTCGAGCGAGCTGCGGCGCAGGAACCGGCCGACCGGGCCCACCCGGCGGTCACCGGCCATCGACCACCGCGTCTGCGAGTCGTCCTCGCCGGTCTGCCGGACGCTGCGGATCTTGTAGAGCAGGAAGGTGCGCCCGTCCATCCCGACACGGACCTGGCGGAAAATGAGCGGGAACCCGCTTTCGGCCAGCACGGCCAGCGCGCACAGGGCGATCACCGGCAGAAGCACGAGGAGCGCGCTGGCCGCCACGACGAAGTCCACGGCCCGCTTGATCCACCAGCTGGGCCGGGTGGTCGGCGCGGTGCCGAGGCGCACCAGCGGGTAGCTGCGCAGGCGGTCGATGTCGGGACCGTCCTGGCAGAGTTCGTACAGGCGGGGAACGACCAGGGTGACGCAGCCGAGCCGGTGCGCCGCGATCGCCGCGTCGACCACCGAGGCGTCGCGCTCCGGCGAACCGGCGAGGATCACCGTGCCCACCTTGAGCCGGGTGATCGCCGCGGTCAGCTCACCGGAGACCAGTTCCACCGGGAGCGCCGCGTCGTCCGGCACGGGTTCGAAGTCGGCGAACCCGACCGGGCGCAGGCCGAACTCGGGGTATTCGAGCATGGTGCGGACGAGGTCGGCGCCGACCTTGCCCGCCCCGACCACGATCGTCCGGTCGCAGCGGCCGAAGCGGCGGCGGGCCCAGCGCCCGAACGCGAACACGCACAGCCGGGTGAACTCGGCGAGCGCGGCGAACAGCAGGATCGCGTGCTGTGCCGCGACGACCCGCCCGTCCGGCTGGCCCAGCGGCATCGCCCCGCCGGTGATCAGCGCGAACGCCGTGGCCGTCGCCGCGACCGAGCGAGGCAGGTCTTGGAACCACGAAAGCCACAGCCGACGCCGGTACAGCCTGCTGCTCGCGCGCGCGCCAAGCAGCGCCACAGCGGAGGCCGCCGCCCACCAGGGCCCCGGCTTGGTCAGCAGGGTGGCGACGAGCCACGCGAGGGCGTCACCGAGCGCCAGCAGCACCACCACGGCGTTCACCCTGGAGAGCAGTTCTCGCCGCGGGGAATCGCCGGGAAGCCGCGCGGCCAGCCGCAGCGGACGCCGTTTGAGCCGTGCCGGTGAAACCACGGCAGGCCCCAGCCTGGTCACCATGATTCACCCTTTCGTGGGTACGCAACCAGGGAGTCGCGGAGCCCTCTTCCGGGTCTCCGCACCGGTAGCCCTGCCCAGCCGAACCACATTCCGCCTACACCCTTCTCGACAACGACTCGGCAAGTGCCAGGGAGCGCCACTTCCGTTGCTTGACAAGGCACTTCGCCATCACTCGATGGAGTTCACCCATTCGATGAATCTGGCGCCTTTAGCTGGAAACTCTGTGGGCAAATCCGCTGAAATTCACTCATCCGATGAACAAGAACAACCCCTCTTGATGACTGCCACGAACACACCGCTCGTCCTCGACCACTGCGCTCCCCGGTCCGCGCGTACCAGGACTAAAGAAACCACAGAACCTGTCCGAATATCAGCTGACGGCGCGGAACAACAATTCTGTCCGCAGCCCGACACCGAGCAAGATGAGGGGACTCCGTGGGACGCGAAGAGGTGGCACTCGAAGAGGTGACGCTTGAAGAAGCCGACGTGCGCACCCGGCCGGAGCCGGTCCTGCCGGCACCGTCGGCCCAGCGCACCCGCGGCCGGGCGCACGTCGTGCTTCCCGCCTTCAACGAGGAGGCGTCACTGCCCCCGTTGCTCCGCCGCCTGGCGGAGGTCGCGCTGACCGAACAGGTGACGGTCTGGGTGGTCGACGACGGCTCGTCGGACGGCACCGCCTCGACCGCCGAGGCCGGCGTCGAAGGCCTCGACGTCCGCCTGGTCCGGCATTTGGTGAACCTGGGCCTCGGCCGGGCGGTCCTGTCCGGGCTGCGCGCGGCGCTGGAGGTCGCCGGGCGCGACGACGTGGTGATCGTGATGGACGCCGACGACACCCACGACCCGGCGCTGATCCCCCGGCTGCAGGCGGAGATCGAGGCTGGCTCGGACGTCGCGATCTGCTCGCGGTTCGTGCCGGGCGGCGACGACAAGACCGCGCCGCTGGGCAGGCGGCTGCTCTCACGCGGCGCGGCGGTACTGTTCCACCGGGCGCTGCGCGTCGACGGGGTCCGCGACTTCACCAGCGGGTTCCGGGCGTACCGGGCGACCCTGCTGGTCCGGGCTTCCGGGCACTGGGGCGAGCGGCTGATCGAGGAACAGGGTTTCGCGTGCATGGTGGAGCTGCTGCTCAAGCTGCGCCACTGCAGCCCGGTGATCACCGAGATCCCGCTGGAACTGCGCTACGACCGCAAACAGGGGCCCAGCAAACTGAAACTGCGGCGCACGATCATGCAGTACCTGAAGCTGCTGACACGCGACCGGCTCACCCCCGCTCCCTACCGAAAGCTGTGAACCACCGATGACCACATCGACGCCGCACGTCGCGGTGATCGGCGGGGGCATCTGCGGCCTCGCGATCGCCCACCGCCTCGCCCGCGCCGGAACCCGCGTGACCGTGCTGGAAGGCAGCGACCAGCTCGGCGGCCTCGGCACCTTCTTCCCCTCGGGAAACCGCTGGGTGGAACGGTTCTACCACTGCGTCATGCCCACCGACGACCACCTGCTGGCCCTGCTGGACGAGCTGGGGCTGCGCGACCAGGTCCAGTGGCGCAAGACCACGATGGGCATGGTCGTCGGCGGCAGGCACCACCGGTTCAACTCCCCGCTCGACCTGCTGCGGTTCACCGCGCTGCGCCTGCACGACCGGATCCGGTTCGGCGTGGTTTCGGTGCTGCTGCGGCGGCTGGGCCGGGGCAGCAGCACCGACCTCGACTCGCTGCGCACGGAGGACTGGCTGCGCGGGCTCTACGGCGACGTCATCTGGGAACAGCTGCTCGGCCCGATGTTCGGCGCCAAGTTCGGCGCGGCCTTCGGCGACGTGCCCGCGCTGTACCTGTGGCAGCGCCTGGGCCGCGAAAGCAACGTGGCCACGCGTGGTTATCCCCGGGGCGGCTACAAGACCGTCATCGACGCGCTGAGGGCGTCGATCGAAGCGGCCGGCGGCACGGTGCGGACCTCGGCCCCGGTGCAGCGGCTGCGAAGCACGAGCGAGCGCTCGTTCGTGACGCTGCCCGGCGACGAGGTGATCGAGGCCGACCAGGTCGTGTCCACGGTTTCGCTGCCCCTGCTGCGGCAGCTGGCCGACGCGGACCTCACCCCGCACCTCCCGGCGCTGAACCTGCGGTACCAGGGCGTGGTCACCGCCCTGTTCTTCCTGCGCAGGCCGCTCACCGGGCACTACTGGACGCCGGTCCTGCGGTCGGGCACGGAGTTCGACGGGGTCGTCGAGATGTCCGCGCTGGCGGGCACGGAGGCCTATGACGGCCGCCACCTCGTCTACGTCATGCGCTACACCGACCGGGAATCCGAGCTCTACCGCGGGGAAACCGGGGACATCGCGACGCGGTGGACCCGCCAGCTGCTCGACCTGTTCGGCGATCTCACCGAACAGGACATCGACGAGGTCCGGGTGTTCAAGGCGCCGTTCGTGGAACCGGTCTACCCACTCGGCTTCCTCGAGGACCGCCCACCGATGGTGGTCGGCGGCACGTCACTCCTGCTGGCCACGACGGCCCACGTCTATCCCGACGTGACGAGCTGGAACTCCAGCGTCAAGCTGGCGGGCACGGTCACCGACCGGATCGCGGAAACCCTGCGCAGCAAGGAAATCCCCGAACACGTCTCGTGAGCCACCTCCCGCGCGCCTCAGCGGGGCGCGCGGGAGAGCAGCCGCTCGATGGCCGCCGCGATCCGCGGCCCGGCCGAACCGTCCCCGTACGGCGAAGGCAGGTCCCGCAGGCGCGCGCGGTGTCCCGGGACGTCGTCCAACCACTTGAGGACCTCGGCGTGCATCCGGGGACCGGGCGGCACCAGTGTGCCGAACACCCCTTCGATCTCGGGCCGTTCGGTGCTCCGCCGCACCACGACGACCGGGCGCTTCAGCACACTCGCCTCCTCCTGGATGCCGCCGGAGTCCGACACGAGCACGGCGGCTCCACCGGCCAGCGCCAGGAAAGCCGGGTACGCCTGCGGTTCGATCACCTCAAGGGCGTCGAGCAGCGGAGACAGGCCGAAGCTCTCGACACGCTTCGCCGTGCGGGGGTGGAGCGGGAGCACAACCGGGAGCGGCAGGCGGCCGAGGCCCCGCAGGATCGTCTCGAGGTTCGCGCGGTCGTCCACGTTCTCCGGCCGGTGGACCGTCGCGACGACGTAGCCGTCCTCGCGCAAACCGAGCCGTGCCAGCACCTCCGCTCGGTCCGGACCGCTGGGCAACGCCGTCTCGAGCGCCTCGACGACGGTGTTGCCGGTCACCTCGATCCGCTCCGCGGCCACTCCTTCGGCGAGCAGGCTGCGCCGGTTCAGCTCGGTCGGCGCGCAGCACAGGTCGGCGAGGTGGTCGATCACGACCCGGTTGTGCTCCTCGGGCATCGCCCGGTCGTGGCTGCGCAGCCCGGCCTCGATGTGCACCAGCGGCACGCCGTTCGCGTTGGCCGCGAGGGCGCCGGCGAGCGCGGAAGTGGTGTCCCCCTGGACGAGCACGACCTCGGCGGGATGCTCGGCCAGCACCTCGTCCACCGCGGCGACGGCCAGCCCCAGCTGGACGGCCCGGCGGGCGCCGCCCACGGCGAACTCGTGGAACCGGCCCGGTCGCGCGACGTCCTCGCGGATGATCGAGTACATCGACCGGTCGTAGTGCTGCCCGGTGTAGACCAGCGCGGCGTCCTGGCCGAACTGCCGGATCAGCGGGGCGAGCTTGATGAGCTCGGGCCGGGTGCCGCAGACCAGGGTGACCTTGCGGCCGGCGGGAACGGCCGCGACCGACGGCGCGGCCCCGTGGATCGGGGTGGCGGTGGTGGGCGACATCCGGTGTTTCCTTCCGCCGGAACAGGTGGTGCGGGGCAGCCACACGCTACTCACCGCCCGCACGGCCTCCGCGCGTCAGTCCATCGGGTGAATCGGTGTGGTGGCGCGGAGAAGCTTCCCCCGGTGCTCACTAGAGTCCGGACAGTGACCCCGGTGCCGGGGCGAACAGGAATGGGTGAGCGTGAAAAGAAAGTACAGCGCGGTGGCCGGTGTGGCACTGGCCCTCGCGTGCACGGTGTCGGCTTCCCGTGCGGAGGCCACCACCCCGTTGATGCTCCCCGATCTGCGCCAGGCGCCGATCGGCTGCGAGGGCGGGTACGGCGGGCCCCCGGCGACCTGTGAGGCCTGGGACGTCTGCATGGTCGAGGATCCCAGCGGCCCGAGCGGCCACTGCGTGACGGCGCCGACGGCACACGCGGTACGGCTGCGGTTCACCAGTTCCGAGGAGAACGTCGGCGACGGCCCGCTCCTGCTCTTCGCGCACCGGGACGACACCGGCTCCCCGACGATGACCGTCCGGCAGGCCCTGCAGTCCGGTGTGGACGGACCGATCCCGGACGGCTACGGCGCGGCACAGCGGGGTACGGCGGCGTTCACCTACTACGAGCCGGCGAAAATGCACGAACACTGGCACGTCATGGGCTTCGAGCACTTCGCCCTGCGGACGACCGGGGGCGAAACCCTCGTGGCGGACCGCAAGAACGGCTTCTGCCTCGGGGACCGCTTCCCGCTCGCGGACGCGGACAACCTGCAGTACGTCCCCGGCGGCAACGGGCCTGCCAGTGACCTCGCCGCGAAGCTGCGCGAGAACATGTGCCAGCACCACCAGCCGTCCGCGCTCGACGTCATGGAGGGCATTTCCGTCGGCGCCGGTGACGACTACAAGTACACGGTGGACTTCCAGTGGCTGGACATCACCCACGTCCCGTCCGGTGTCTACGACCTGGTCAACACGGTCAACGCGGACCGCACGCTGATCGAAAAGAACTACGACAACAACTCGTCCTCGGTGGCCGTCTCGATCCAGTGGCCAGCCGGGCCGCCCGCCGCGGGCGCCCCGATCACCGAAGGCCCCAAGGTCAGGTTCGTCCGCAGCTGCCCCGGAAAGCCGAGCTGCGCCTGACCGGCGCCGAGCAGGATGGCTGAAGGTCGCCTTTGCTAGGTTCAACGCAGCAGGGGCGACCTTCAGCCAAGCGGTGACCACGGCGAGGCCGCGCTCATCAGGCCGATCATGCCCGACACCAGCCGCATCTGGTCCACCGTGCGGATGTCGGCCTCCACCAGCCGGGGCGAGCAGACCAGCACCGCGACGGCCTGCGCGCGGGACAGGGCGACGTTGAGCCGGTTGCGGGAGAGCAGGAAGTCCAGGCCGCGGGGCAGGTCGACGGCCGAGGACGAGGTCATGGTGGCGATCACGACCGGGGCTTCCTGCCCCTGGAAGCGATCCACCGTCCCGACGCGGACGCCGGGGAAACCCGCCTTCTCGAGTTCCCTGGAAACCACCCGCGCCTGCAAGTTGTACGGCGCCACCACCAGGATGTCCTCGTCGGTCAGTGGCCGGGTCTCGTCGCCGTCCGTCCACAAGCGACCGTGCAAGGTGGACACCTGATCGGTCACCGCGGCGGCTTCCTCGACCGAGCGGGTGGTGTTGCCGTGATGGTCGACCTCGGCGAGGTACAGCCCGGCGGGTACGCCCGCCACGCCGCGCCCGGATGCCGACGGGTGGGCGTGCAGCCGTCCGGCGTAGGAAAGGTGCGAGACCGGCTCGCAGACAGCGGGGTGCATTCTCCGTGACTGGTCAAGGAAGTAGCCGAGATCAGGCCCGATGACGTCGGCGTCGCCGATCAGGTGTCCCAGCGCCGAAGCCTCCGCGCCCGCCGGGTGGGTGCCCTGCACGACCTGCGGGAGCTGCTGGGGGTCTCCCAGCAGCACGAGGTTCTTCGCGCACATCGACACCGCGAGCGCGTCGGCCAGCGCGAACTGGCCCGCTTCGTCGATGATCAGCACGTCGAACGGCTCGGCTCGCAGCGCCGCGTTGGCGAAGGTCCACGCCGTGCCGCCGACGAGGTGGCCGGTGTCGTGCTCGCTGCGCCAGGTGGCCAGTGCGGCGTTGTTCTTCGGCTGTTCCCAGTCGCAGGCGGGATCGGGCGCCTTCTTGGGCCGCTTGGCACACGGCAGTTCCGGTGCGCTCGCCTTCGCGGCGGTCATCACGTTCTCCACCGCCTTGTGACTGGTGGAGGTGACCGCCACGGTCCTGCCTGTCCGGACCAGGTGCGCGATCAGCTTGCCTGCCAGGTAGGTCTTGCCAGCGCCCGGCGGGCCCTGCACCGCGAGCGTCGAGCCGTCGAGCGCGTCGACGGTCTCGATCACCGCACGCACCAGGTCGTCACCGGCTTCGGGCAGCGGGCGGGCGCCTCGCAACCGGGGCGGGGTTCCGCGCAGCAGGTCGACGCCGGGGTGCGCGGGCAGCTTCGGCAGCTGGTCGACGACCAGCTCCGCGAGATCGGCGACCGCCTCGTCCTTGGGTGACGGGCGGACCGGGCTGCCGGGCAGGACCGCGACCGGGCGATCGTCGCTCGTCTCGTCCACCGCGGCGCTTTCCTCCAGCGTCAGCTCACCGGCGGTCGCGGCGACGACCTTGGCGTCCCTGGCGCCCGCGCCGTACCGCAGCCGGACCTGGTCGCCGGGGGTGAACGGGTGCGGCCGGTCCGGGTCGCACGCGATCTCCAGCGTCCGCTTGGCCTTCTTGACCCGCCCGGCGGGCGGGACCCACTCCCCCGCGTGCACCGACAACGGGACCGCGCAGGCGGTGTCCACTTCCAGGTCACTCAGCGGCGCCGCGACCTGACGGAAGAACTCCCACCAGGCGGGGTTGGTCTCCCGGCGGTGGTAGCCGACCGAGGCCGCCAGCAGTGCGCGGGCCCGGTCGTCGGCGGTGGCGTCCGCCGGATCGTCAGGCAGTCCGGCCAGCAGCGGATCCACCAGTGCCGCCGTCCGCGCGGCCCGTTCGGCCCGGCGTTCGGCGGCGACCTGCTCGGCGGTCTCCTCGAGCAGAGCGTCCACATCGGACCGTTCCGGCGGCGGGGCCGTCTCGATACCGGCCTTTTCCCGGATCTGGTGGAGGAAATCGAACAACTTGAGAGTGGAGACGCAGTCGTACTCGTTGTAGTCGCTGATGCCGCGCAGCACTTCGTCGGCGCGCTCGTCCTCGTCGAGCTTCGCCAGCGTCAGGTATTCCTCGTACGCCTCGATGCTCGAAACCGCGGTCTTGACGTCGCCGTCCCGCGCGGACGGCATGTACAACGGCTCGAGGTACTTGATGGAGTACGACCGCTGGGAGACCAGCAAAGCCTTGCGCACCACGGCATACAGATCGATCAGCGCACCGCCGCGCAACAGCGTGTCCACGTCCTCCTCGCGCGTGCCGTGCACCGCGGCGAGCCGCTTGAGCGCGGTCACCTCGTAGGGCGCGTAGTGGTAGATGTGCGAGCCGGGATGTTCCGTCAGCCTGGCCGTGGCGAAGTCCACGAACTCCTCGAACGCGCGCTTCTCCTGTGCTCGCGAGTGCGCCCAGAACGGGGTGAACCGCTCGCCGGGTTCCTGGGTGACAGCGCCGAACAGGTACTCCAGCCCCTCCCCGCCCAGCGCGTACGGGTCACCTTCCATGTCGAAGAAGACGTCACCCGCGCTCGGCGGTGGCAGCTCGGCCAGCACACCGGGATCGATGATCTCGTAGCCGACCTCGCCGGTCTCGTCCTGCCTGACCTGGATCGCGGCCTGAGCGCGCAGGTTCGTGAACGCGGTGACGGAAAGATCCCGCGGCCGGTCCTCGGGCTCGGCGACGGCCAGCGCGTCGATCGTGCCCACCCCGGCGTCGACCAGCTTGCGCCGCTGGTCGTTACGCATCCCAGCGACCAGCGACAGATCACGGCCCGTTTCCCGGCCGGAGGCGCAGTGCTGCGCGAACCCGCAGGTCGCGCACGCGGGCCGCTGGTCGGCCCACAGCTGCTCGGGCAGGTGCGCGGGACGGCTGCTCAGCCTGGCGCGCAGCCGTCCCAGCAGCGGGAGGAAGTCCTCCACGCGCAACGTCCTGCTGCTGCCGTCGCCCAGCAGCAGGTGCATGTCCGGCCCGGCGGGCCAGCCGCCGCGCCGCAACGCATCGGCGTACGCGACCAGCTGCAGCACCGCCGACGGCCTGGCGTGCCTGGCGAGCTTGGTGTCGTAGACCTCGTAGCGGCCCTCGGCGTCCCTGATCAGGAAGTCCGCGCGGCCGCTGAATTCGTCGTCGAGGAACACCGCCTGGTAGACGACCGGCGCCCCCGCCCGCAACGCCTCGGCGGTGGCTTTCGCGGCGGCGACCTGGTCGTGTTCGCCAATCTCCACGAGGCCGTGCCGCTCGCCGCGCAACCGCGCCAGGGTGGCTTGCTCGTGGGCACGTCCGTGCTTGACGGCGAGCTGGTCGGCACCGGAGCCCGGCCGCGGCGCGCCCGGCAGATCGGCGGCCAGCGCCTGGTTAAGCACGCTGCGGTGCTCACATTCGAGCAGGTCGGCGAGGTCGCTGGGCGTGTGCATCGCCAGGCAGTCTGACACGGGCTGCCTGGCCAGGCCGGAGAGGCTCGCCGGGGAGCCGTGCGGCCGGGCGAGATAACGGACCGGTCACTGGTTGTAGCGGTTCGGCGTCATTCGGCGATCAAGTCAGGGGACGAACTGAATGCACGGCACCTCTGGCAGTCGGGATGGGGAGTAAGCGTGGCGCGACGTACTGGGGTCTTTGTACAGATGCAGCGAGAAGCGGCCAGGCGCCAACGCGACCGCCAGCGCGCTCAAATCGCCTACGCGCGTCTTCAAGCTCAAACACAGCGAGAAGCAGACCGTGCCGAGAGGGAAACACTGCGCACCGCGGCCGCGACACTGAGGCTCTCCGAACAACACGCGAAGGCCGACGCCCGTGCTCAAGCAGAAGCCGTGAAGCAGCAGAAGCAGGCACATGTCGAGCTGCAACAAGCACGCGTGGCACGCCAGAATGCGGACCTGGACGCAGCCGTGGCCGATCTCGAACAGCTCCTGTCGGCCACTCTCGAGGTCGACGACTTCATCGACTTCATCTCGCTCAATCGGGTCGCGGAGCACCCGCCGTTCACCCCAGGAACTCTGGCGAACGCGATCCCCACGCCTGCTTTTCACACCGCCCATCCCGAGCCGACACTCGCCCAGTTCACCCCTCCTGAGCCCGCAGGCATGGCCAAGATCTTCGGCGGAAAGGCGAAATACGCACAGGAACTGGCCAGGGCCCAACAGCAGTACGCACAAACTCATTTCGCATGGCAACAGCACGTGGCGGCGGTACAGCAGGGAAACTCGACGACGGCACTGGAGTATCGACGGGCCGAGCAACGTCGCACCGAAGCACTCCGTACAGCGAAGCACTCCTATGACCAGGAATGCGCCACGCGTGAAGCCGAAGTCGCCGAACACAACGCCGAAGTCCAAGCGCTCGCTGACGCGTTCGGACGACGTGAGCCACAGGCAACCTTGGAGTACTTCACGCTGGTGCTGGCCAATTCGGACTACCCGGAGGGCTTTCCTCAGCAATACCGGCTCGCCTACGTCCCTGAGTCCACCCAACTGGTCGTCGAGTACGAACTTCCGTCGTTGGAGTGCGTTCCGGACGTGAGAGAGTTCAAGTACATCAAGTCGAAGGACGAGATCACCTCGACCGCGAGAGCGGCCCGTGACATCAAGGCGCTGTACGCCTCCGTGGTGGCACAGCTGACGCTTCGCACGCTCCACGAGATCTTCGAAGCGGACCGAACGAGGTTGGTGGAAACTGTCGTGTTCAACGGACTGGTGACCACGACTGATCCCGGAACAGGCAAGGAGATCCGCCCCTGCCTGGTGACCGTACGAACCACCCGTGAGGTCTTCGACGACCTGGACCTCGCACTGGTCGAACCGCTCGCCTGCCTGGAGCGGCTGAACGCCGCCGTTTCGAAGCGACCCAGCGAACTGGCCCCGGTCCGCCCGGTTCTCGAGTTCGACATGGTCGACAAGCGCTTCATCGAGGAGACCGACGTCCTGTCCGGCCTCGACCAGCGCCCCAATCTCCTCGAACTCACCCCCACCGAGTTCGAAAGCCTGATCCAGAACCTCTTCACCACCATGGGGTTGGACACCAAGCAGACCCGAGCCTCACGCGATGGTGGCGTCGACTGCGTGGCTTTCGATCCGCTTGAGCTCATCGACGGCTCGAACCTGCTGTACCTCCTGGCCGAGCACGCGGGCATCGAGGCCAAGATCATGCCGCCCGAGGGCAGCTGAACTCGCTCGGCCGCCCGTTGAAGGGCAGGCCGAGCAGTGTCCACGGGGTCACGACACCGTGGAGGATTTCGATGGTGGGTCGTGTGCGGTGTTGCGGATCGGTCTTCGCTCCGGATCCAGCCACGCCGGGGGTAGCCATTCGATGGTTCCGTTGCGCAGCCGCATGTCCCATCCGCCGTGGTGCAGCAGGTGGTGGCAACGTTCGCAGGTCAGGCCGAGGTTGACGATGTCCGTGGGTCCGCCGGGGCCATGAGGATTGGTCCAGTAGGTCAGATGGTGCGGAATGCACCATTTAGGACCTCTCGAACACCCAGGACCGGTACAACCCCTGTCCCGGATGATCAACGCCCTGCGCTGGGCGGGGCTGGCGGTCCGGACCGCGCGGCCGAGGTCGAGCACCTCCCCGGCGCCGTTGAGGACCGCGGGGACAACCCTGGCGTCGCAGCACATCCGGCGCAACTGACTCGCGCTCACCGCGCCATAGCCGTCCAGCATCGCGGTACCGGCACGGCGTTCGAGCTCGTCCAGGCCGATGGTCACGGTGACGACGGCACGTTCACCGGCTTTGACGGGCAGGTCGGGAGCGCGACCAGCGAGATCGAACACCGCGGCCACCGCGTCACCGTTGCGCTGCTCAAGAGTCCGGGGGTCCGGGTTGCCGAACTCGTCGACCGGGTTCGGTTTCGCCAGCGGAATGAGCAAGCTCTCCACGAACTGCGCGAACTCCGCGTCGAACACACCCGTGTACTTCATCCGCCCGTCGGACAGGAACCGATACCGAAACTCCCGCACCGGCTCGGACAGCTTCCGCTCACGATCGCCCGGATCCTTGTCCTCAAGGTCCCAGTAGGCCAGCATCCGCCGACCGACCCGCCGGACCACGGACGGGATCGCTTGCTGAGACAACTCCACCAAAGCCGCCTCGCCCACCTGAAGATCCTCATCCGACACCGAGTCCGGAGCCTGCGACAGGACGTGTTCGATCTCGTGGGCGTGTTCCCGGTTGATCTCACCGGACTCCAACGCCTTACGCACCAACGGAAGCACAGCGGTAGCCTGCGCAACACGAGCTTTGGCTTCCTTGCGTGAGACTCGGAGTGTCAGCTCCAGCAGCATCGCGGTACTGCGATACCCCTTCTCCACGCCCAAATCGCGCTTCTCAACCTCGGCGACGAAGTCCAGGATGTGAGCGTACTGACGTGAAAAGTCCTGGTCGGCAGCAAGAAGTCCAGCGAGCAGTTCCTCATCGGAAAGCTGCCACACCGGCATCATCTCAGCTGTACGCACCCTCTCATTCTACCCGAACAAACGTTCGAATCATCACCCGTTCAGGTAAGAACGACCACCTTTTTTCCAGCGCTGCAAGCAAAACCGGGCCCCGTGGTGGTCTTCCCGTCGCCTGACAACAAAAGGACCACGTCGTGGGGGTGCCGCAACCACCACACCAAACCGCAGCAGACCAACGCAACCTTGCGGCACCCCCACGACGTGGTACCCACCAATCCAGGCGACGGGAAGACCACCACAACCCAAGCCCCACCTTCCCCGAGCCTGCCCGTCCGGCGAGGACAATCCCTAAAGCCAAAGAGGACTAAGCCAAATACTCAGCAGCAGCCCGCAAACTGACATAAGAACCGCTGAAAGTATCGATCCGATCCCCATCACCCACCTCAGGCCCCGGAGCACCGGTCTCCACCCGAATGAACGAAACCCCAGCATCCCGCAGCGCAGCAAGCAGCGAACGCGCCCCAGCATGCCGATGCGCTTCCCTGGTCACCACAACAACACTCCGATACCCCCGAGCCGCCTCGATGACCTCCCCAGCAGAGGCAGCAGAGACACTGAGCACCCGTGTACCAGGCACAAGCTCAGCCAGATGCGGCCCAAGACCCCAAGGCATCGGCCCGGCCGCGATGCTCGGCTCGGTCTGCACGTCCACCACCAGCGGCGGGCCCTCCAGCCGGGGATGCCCCTGGATCCGCAGCGCCTTGCGAGCCGCCTCCAAGCCGAGCCGGCGGTCGACCGGCCCCACCTCCGCGGGTACCGGTGGCTTGCTCAGTTCGGCCGTGCGCGCCGAGGCCTCGGCTAGCCGTTCGATCGGCAGGTCCCCGGCGCGGACGGCGGCGTCGAACGCCGCGCCGCCGATGCACAGTGCGTCGGCCCCGGCCACCAGCGACCGGACGGCCGCGCCGCCGAGACCGTCGTGCCTGCCGTACTCGCCGGACACCGCGCCCATCTCCAGCGCGTCGGTGATGATCGCGCCGGTGAAGCCGAGTTCGCCGCGCAGCACCCCGGTGAGCGCCTTGGCGTTGACCGTCGCGGGCTCGTCGCCCCAGGCGCGGACCACCAGGTGACCGGTCATGATCGACCGCACCCCGGCCTGGATGGCCGCGGCGAACGGGACGAGCTCGATCGCGCGCAGCTCGTTCTCGGTCCGGGGCAGGACGGGCAGCGCGACGTGCGAATCCTCGGTCGCCGCGCCGTGCCCTGGGAAGTGCTTCGCGCACGCCGCGACGCCGTACTTCTGCAACCCTGTCACGTAGGCCGCGACGTGCGGCGACGCGAGCACGGGGTCCGACCCGAACGCCCGGACACCGATGATCGGGTCGTCCGGGGTGAGCGTCAGATCCGCGCACGGCGCCAGGTTCAGCGTGACGCCGCAGGCCGCGAGCCGCTCGCCGAGCGCCGCGGCGACCGCGGTGGTCAGCTCCAGGTCACCGGCCGCGCCGAGCGCCAGTGGGCCCGGCACGAACGAGCCAGTGGCGACGTCCAGCCGCGTGACGTCCCCGCCCTCCTCGTCGATCCCGATGACCACCTCGGACCGCTCCGACCGCAGCTGGGCGGTCAGCGCCGCCACCTGCTCGTCGTCAACCACGTTGCGGCCGAACAACACCACGCCGCCGAGGTTCTCACCGAGCCTGCGCCGCAACCAGTCCGGTGCCGTCGTACCGGCGAAACCGGGCAGGAGAACGGATTCGGCCACGCTTTCCAGTGACCGTTCAGGTGACGACAACGATTATCCCTTCACCGCGCCGGCGGTCATGCCGGACACCAGTTTGCGTTGCACGATCAGGAAGAACACCAGCGCGGGGATGGCGTAGACGACCGACGCGGCCATGACGCCACCCCAGTCCACCGAGAACGCCGTGCGGAACGACGAGAGCCACACCGGCAGCGTCTGCTTGGACTGGTCCCGCATGAACACCAGCGCGAACAGGAACTCGTTCCACGCGGTGATGAAACTGAACACCGAAGTGGTCACCAGGCCGGGGCCGAGCAGCGGCAGCGTGACCCGGCGGAACGCGCCCGCCCGGCTGCAGCCGTCGATCATCGCGGCCTCTTCCAGGTCGTACGGGATGCCGTTGACGAAGCCGTACAGCATCCAGACCGTGAACGGCAGCGTCGTGGCGAAGTACACCAGCAGCAGCGACGGCAGCGTGTTGAGCAGCCCGGCGTCCCGCATCAGCAGGTACATCGGGATGAACAGCGCCTCCACCGGCGCGAGCTGGGCGACCAGCACCAGCAGCAGGAAGCCCTTCCGGCCGCGGAATCGCATGCGGGCCAACGGAACCGCCGCCAGCACCCCCGCGACCAGTGCGCACAGCACCGCGCCGAGCGTCACGATCAGGCTGTTGCTCAGGAAGGTGAAGAACCCGGGCTTCGTCAGCGCCGAGGTGAAGTTCGCGAACGTCGCCGAGGACGGCAACAGGTCGTACTCGGGTGAGAGGACCTGACCCGGCGTCTTGAGCGACGTGGTGAACAGCCAGTACGTCGGGAAGCCGAACAGCAGCGCCGCGAACACCCCGATCACACCCAGCCCGATCCGCTGGGGCATCGACTTCTTCACGACAGGTCACCTTCCTTCGTGCGCACCAGCAGCTGGACGTACCGGGCGGTCAGCAGGATCAGCACGAGCAGCATCAGCGTGGCGACCGCGGCCGACGTGCCGAAGTGACTGCCCGCGACACCCTTGAGGTAGAGGTAGATCGGCAGGGTCGTGCTCTCGCCGTCCGGGCCGCCCTGGCGGATCGCCCAGACCTGGGCGAACACCTTGAAGTCCCACAACACGGACAGGAACGTCACCATGGTCATGATCGGCCGGATGGCGGGCCAGCTGACGGCCCAGAACGCCTGCCACGGGTTGGCGCCGTCGATCCCCGCCGCTTCGTAGTGCTCCTTCGGTGCCCCGAGCAGGCCCGCGTAGAGCGTGAACGTCACGAACGGCACGGCCTGCCACAGGATCAGCAGGCCGATCACGGTCAGCGTGCTCGTCCCGCTGGAGAACCACGAATAGCCGATGAAGCCGTGGAAACCCAGGCGGTCCAGCGTCTTGTTGAGGATGCCGTACTGCTGGTCGAACATCCACTGGAACACCGTCGTGGTGGCGATCACCGGCGTCGCCCAGGCCAGCACCAGCGTCACCTGCAGGATGATCCGGATGACCGGGCCGAGGTGGCGCATCAGCAGGGCCAGGAACAACGACACCAGGAGCGTCGCGACCACGATGGCCGTGGTGAACACCAGCGTCCGGACGGTGATCTCCCAGAACTGGGGATCGGTCAGCGTGGTGGTGTAGTTGTCGAAACCCACCCACACCATTTGCCCGCTTACGAGCTCACGCAGATCGAGCTTGCGCAGGCTGATCCCGAGCAGTTGCAGCGTCGGCCAGCCGAGCAGCACGAGGATCGACACCAGCGCGGGCAGGATCAGCAGGTAAGGGACCGTACGTTCGCCGATCCGCAGGCGCTTGCGCGGCGACGGCGAACTGACACGCGGCGATGCCGGCGGGGTCGCCCCCGCCGGCATCGTCACCTCTTTGGTCGAAGTCATCCGCCGATGAGCTTGTCGAGCGCGGCGTTGGCGTCGGAGGTGGCCTGGTCCAGGGTCTTCTTCCCGGTCAGGTACGCGGTGAGCATGTCCTTAAGCGGGTTCTGACCGGACTCGACGTCGCCCCACCTGGGGCTGGTCGGGACCGCGCGGCCGTTCTTCGAGGCCGCCGCCATCACCTTGGACAGCGGGTCCGCGTCGAGCCCGCTGACGTCGGTCGAGGTGCCGGGCACGTAGCCGGCCTTCGCGAGCTGGCTCTGGTACTTGGCGCCGGAAAGCAGCTTCAGGTAGTCCTTCGCCAGCGCCTGGTCCTTGCTGTTGAGCGGGATCACCAGGTTGGAACCACCGAGGAACACCGGCGCGCTCTGGCCGGCGGTCTTGCTCGGGATCGCGAACGCGCCGGTCTTGGCGGTGATCGACGGGTCGGTCTTGGCCGCCGTGGCGACCTCGCCCGGCGTGCCGATGAACATGGCCGCCTTGCCGCCGCCGTAGATACCGGCCTGCTGCGGGTTGGCCTCGTCGTTGTCCTTCGGCGCCTTCGTGCCGGAGGCTTCCACGAGCTGCTTGTAGAACTCCAGGCCCGCCTTCGCACCAGGGCTGTCCAGCGTGGCCTTGAACGACTTGCCGTCGGCCTTGGCGATGTCGCCGCCCTCGTCCCAGATGAACGAAAGCAAGCTGTACCAGTACTGACCCGGCAGGTAGAGCGCCTGGAAGTCGGGGTCGCTGCCGAACTTGGCCTTCAGCTTGGTGATCGCGTCGAGCCACTCGGCGCGCGAGGCGGGCGGCGTGGTGATGCCCGCCTGCTCGAACATGTCCTTGCGGTAGATGACCTCGCGGTTGGCCGCGTAGAACGGGACCCCGTAGGTCTTGCCCTCGAATTCACCGGAGGCCTTCAGCCCGGCGAGCCACTGCGCGCCGTTGAGGTCGTTGACCGAGCCGGACAGGTCCGAAAGCACGCTCGACGACGCGAAGAACGGCGTCTGGGTGTTGCCGACCTCGATCACGTCCGGCGCGTCGCCCCCGGACAACGCGGTGGTCAGCTTCTGCTGAATGCCGTTCCACTGCTGGATTTCGTACTTGACCTTGACGCCCTGGTGGGCGTCCTCGAATTCCTTGTTCAGCGCGTCGGTGAGCGTCGTCGGTGCCGAACCGGTCATCAGCCAGACCGTGAGCGTGCCGTCTCCCTTGGGCGCCGAGCTGGCGGCCGCTCCGGGGTCGGTGCCTCCGGAGCCGGCGCAGCCCGCGGTCGCGAGGGTGATCGCGGCGGCGCCCGCCGCCAACTTGAGCCAGGGCTTCACTCTTGTGCCGTCCTTTCGATGTCCGGCCGGGAAGGGCCGGAGTCCCCAAAAATGGTGTAGACCAATGCAGGGAGAGTGGTACGGACCACAGCGAGTGTCAAGACGGTTGCCAAGACGTTGTAAAACAGCCCGGCTCCTCTCACTGCGAGTCACCAGCCGAATACAACGTAAGCCAGAACGGCGAAACAGAGTCACCAACCCGGCGGGGTCGGCATGAATAAGCACCAACAGTGCCCGAATATGCCCGGTTCAGCGGAGGCCAAGGGCCGTAAGGGTTACGCCATCCGGGTGCGGGCGGCGGGGCCGGGGCGGGGGCCCCCGCCCCGGGGGCCGG
>NZ_JAYMZS010000030.1:70399-83157 GCF_035828755.1 Amycolatopsis sp. H20-H5
ATGGGGTTTAAGGTTTACGCAAACGGGGTGGGGGCGGCGCGCAGGGGACGGCACCCCGGTCCCGTGCGCCCGGCCGTTACTTCGCGACGCCCAACACCTCGAGTACGCGGCGCGCGGTGTCCACACTGGACTGCGGGTTCTGGCCGGTGACCAGGTTCCCGTCGACCACCACGTGACTCGCCCACGCCGGACCCGCTTCGACGTCCCCGCCCAGCTTCCGCAGCTCCGTCTCGACGAAGTACGGCGTGTTCACGCCGGTCCCGCCCTGGTTTTCCTCTTCGTCGGTGAACACCGTCAGCCGACGTCCTGCGAAGGCGAACCCACCGTCCGCGCCGATCGCCGAAAGCAGCGCCGCGGGCCCGTGGCACAGCGCGGCGACCACCTTGCCGCTCCCGTTGGCTTCGATCAGCAGCTTGCCCAGATCGGCGTCCTTGGCGAGGTCGGCCATCGGCCCGTGGCCACCGGGGATGTACACCGCGTCATAGCCGTCCAGCGACACGTCGGCGAGCGTCAGCGGCTTCGCGAGCTCGGCGCCGAGGGAATCGAGGTAGGTGCGGAACCCCTTGGCGTCCGCCTCGGCGACCCCGCCGCGGTCGTCGAGGCTGACCTCGTCGACCGTCGGCCGCACGCCGCCGGGTGTGGCGATGTCCACCTGGACCCCGGCCCCGGTGAGCACCTGGTGGGAAGCGGCGACCTCCTCGGCCCAGTAGCCGGTCGGGTGCTCGGTGCCGTCGGCCATGGTGAGGCTGTCGGCCCCGGAGACGACCATCAGGATCTTCGTCATCGTGGTACTTCGCCCTTCGTCGTTCGGCGCCGCCCGGTTCGTGGGCGGCCAGTGACCAGAACAGCCGAGACATCAGCGATCATCCCTTAGCATGGGCACTTGTCATCAGATAACTTATGACTGGAGCTCAGTGCCCGAACTCGACCTGCTGCACACCTTCGTCGAGATCCACCGAACCGGCTCGCTGACCGCGGCCGCCCGGCGGCTCGGCCTCACCCAGCCCGCGGTCAGCGGCCACCTGGCCCGGCTGGAACAGCAGCTCGGCGAACCGCTGTTCGTCCGCACCCGCCGGGGCGTCACGCCGACGGCCCGCGCGGACGAGCTCGCCCGGCGCGCCGGGCCCCCGCTCGACCGGCTGCGCGACGTCCTCACCGACGACGGCGAACCCGCCACGCGGCTCGGCGTCGTCCGGCTCGGCGGCCCCGCCGAGATGCTGACCACCCGGATCCTGCCCGCGCTCGCGCCGCTCACCGGCCGCGGGCTCAAGCTCCGCGCGACCCTCGGACTCGCCGAGGACCTGCTGTCCGCCCTCGAGGAAGAACGGCTCGACCTGGTCGTCTCCGCGATCCGCCCGGCGGGGCGCGCGGTGGCCGCCACCCCGTTCGTCGACGAGGAGTTCGTGCTCGTCGGACCGACCGCACTGGCCCGCACGATCGACCAGGAACTGCTGGCCGCCGACCCCGTCAAGGCACTCGCGCACCTGCCGCTGGTCGCCTACGCGGACGAGCTGCCGATCATCCGGCGCTACTGGCGCGGCGAGTTCGGCCGCCGCCCACCCAACGAGGTGGCGGCCGTGGTGCCCGACCTGCGGGCGGTGCTGGCGCTGGCGATCGCCGGGGCGGGCGTGTCCGTGCTCCCCCGCTACCTCGTCGACCCCGCGCTGGCGGCGGGCTCGCTCGAACCGCTCCACCAGGCGGCCGTCCCGCCGCTGAACACGCTGTACCTCGCCACGCGCGTCGGCGGGCTCGCCGACGCGTCCGTGGCGCTGGTCCACCGCAGGCTGCTGGCCAGGGCGCGGTCGTGGGGTTCGCTGTGAAGCGTCAGTGCAGGCTCGAGCGCAGCGCGGACACGCGGTCGGCCGACGCGGTGAACGCGGCCTGCGGCAGCGTGCCGTTGCCGAGCGCGGCGGCGAGACCGGAGACGACGTCATCGCCCTGGGCGACGTCCCTGGCCGAGGCGAGGATGAGGTCCATCCCCGCGCCCGCGGCCAGCACGGCGCGGTTGCCCGTCGAGCCGTAGTTCCGCAGCGCCCCGGCTTCGAGCGCGTCGGTGATCGTCACGCCCTGGAAGTTGTTGCCGTGCCTGAGTTCCTGCTGGATGACGGTGGACGACAGACCGGCGGGCCGGTTGCCGTCGAGCGCCGGGTACACGGCCCACGAGAGCATCACCAGCTTCACGCCCGCACCCACCGCGCCGGAGTAGGGCGCTTCGTCCTTCGTGCGGAGGTCGGACAGCGAGACGTTGAGCGTCAGCGGCCCGGTGTCGGTGTTGCTGCCCGCGGGAGCCGCGCCGAGGCCGGGGAAGTGCTTGGCGGTCGCCGCGACGCCGGTCGCCTGCTGCGCGGTGACGAAGTCGCGGCCGAGCACGCCGACGGTCCGCGAATCCATGCTGTACGAGCGGCCGTACTGGTCGATGAAATTGCCAGCCTGACGGTAGACGTCCAGCACCGGAGCGAGATTGACGTTCATCCCGGCGCTCGCGAGGTTGTTCCCCGCGCCGGTACCGGCCGCCTTCGCGGCGCTTTCCGGGTCGGCCGCCTGCCCGACCTGCTTCTCCGACAGCACCGGCTCGTCGGGCAGCCGCCGCACCTGGCCGCCCTCCTGATCGGTCATCAACAGCAGGGGCAGCTTCACCGGGCTCTGAGCGGCAGCGTCGCGGAGCTGCGTGACCACCGACGCGATCTGCGCGGTGCCGGAGATGTTCTCCCCGAAGAAGATCACGCCCGCCGCCTGGCCGGTGCGGATCCGCTGCAGCAGGGTTTCGGGCGGGGTCAGTCCCGGATAGGAGTAGATGACGCGCTGGCCGGCGAGCTGCTGCGGGGTGAGCGACCGCGGCTCGGCCGCGGCGCCGACGGCGGCCACCGTGCTGCCCAGCACCACCGCGACGACCAGGGCTTTGAGTGTGCGTCGACGTGTCACACGGATCATCGGCAACTCGACCTCCTCGGGGACCGGACGGCGCATCACGATAACCCGGACGAGTGACGGAAGAAACTTTCCACCCGATTGGCCGGTCGGGTGTTTTGTCCCTTGCTCCCAGTCTGTTCGGTCAGTCAGTCCCGTCAGTCAGTCCCGTCAGTCAGTCCGGTCAGTCAGTCTTCCTCCGGCACGGGTGCGGGCAGCTGGGCCACCGCGACCGCGAGCAGCAGCGTGTACTCCCCCGCGATGGCCGCCGGATCGGTCACGTCGACCCGGCCCAGCATCTGCTGCACGAGCGCGAAGGTGGCGCCCTCGCGCCCATGTTCCTTCTCCAGCTCGGCGAACCCGGCCCGCAGGACGTTCACCTTGTCCCGGTAGTTCGCGATGATCTGGTCGGCGGTGCCGACAACCTCAGGGTCCATGCGGTGATCCTCCCGTCCGGCGCCCGGCGCGGCGCGTCGGCTTCCGATGTCAGCGGGCAGGCGGGTCGTCGTCGAACGCGGCCAGCGCCTGCCGCTGGCGCAGCAGCGCGACATAGCCGTCCAGCTGGTGTTCGAGCTGCTTGAGCCGCTCGCGCTGCTCGGCGGTGAGCCCGCCGCCCGCCAGCGCTTCCTTGCGCAGCCGGTGTTCCTCGTCGATCAGGTCGTTGATCCGGTCGGTGATCTCATGTCGAGCCATGCTGTGCCCCTCCGACGAGCCTGAGTCCGGGCGCCGCGTCCACACTCTGCCACGATTCCCCCGCGCGCCGGGGGTGAGCGGTACGTTGGTCCTATGATCGTCTTCGTGCACGGCGTCCCGGAAACGGCCGCCATCTGGCGCAAGGTCCGAGCTCTGGTCGGCGGCGAGTCCGTCGCACTGGAGCTGCCCGGCTTCGGCTGCCCCCGCCCCGAAGGATTCGGGGCCACCAAAGACGACTACGCCGCCTGGCTGGCCGGCGAACTCGCGAAGTTCGACGAGCCGGTCGACCTCGTCGGGCACGACTGGGGCGCCCTGCTCACCTACCGAATCGTCGCCACCCACGGCGAACTGCTGCGTTCCTGGGTCGCGGACGTCGCCGGCGGCATCCACCGCGAAGCCGTCTGGCACGCCTTCGCCAAGATCTGGCAGACGCCCGGCGAAGGCGAGGCCTTCTTCGAGAAGCAGCTCGCGGCGGGCCCGGAAGCGAGTGCCGGGCGCTACGAAGGCTTGGGCCTTTCGCCGGAAGACGCCCTCGAGCTCGCCGCCGGCGCCGACCCGGCCATGGCCTCGAGCATCCTCGACCTGTACCGCTCGTCCACCCCGAACGTCCACGCGGACTGGGGCCCGGTGAAGCCGTCGAGCACGCCCGGCCTGGTGCTCCACGCCTCCGAAGATCCTTTCAGCGGCGAGAAACGGGCCGTGGCCACGGCCGAACAGCTCGGCGCCCGGTACGAGCGGCTCGACGGGGTCGGCCACTTCTGGCCCTACCAGGCACCAGAGCTCGGGGTCGCGGTCATGCAGGACTTCTGGTCGTCGCTGTCCTGAGGGTACTGCACTGAAAGGGATTCTTTCAGCGCTTGGGCCAGGTCCAGGAAGGACGGTCGAGCAAGCCCTGGCCCTCGATCCGGGTCTCGCCGAAGTCCTTCACCAGCGCGACGGTGTCGAGTTCGGGCGCGATCACCTCCAGGCTCCGGATGAGCGGCGCGGAATGCGAGACGACGACGATCTGGGTCTTCGCGGCGGCCATGGTGATCAAGTCGGCGAGCGGCTGCAGCAAGTCGGGGTGCAGGCTCGTCTCGGGTTCGTTCAGCACGAGCAGCTCCGGCGGGCGCGGGGTCAGCAGCGCCGCCACCCAGAGCAGGTAGCGCAGGGTGCCGTCGGACAGTTCCGCGGCACCCAGCGGACGCAGCAGGCCGTGTTGCCGAAGCTGCAGTTCGAACCGGCCGTCGTGGTTCCCGATGTCGACGCGCGAGCCAGGGAAAGCGTGGTCGACGGCCTTGGCGAGCATGTCCGGCTCACCGGCCTCCTCGATGGTGCGCAGCGCCGCGGCCAGGTCACCGCCGTCGTGGCCGAGCACGGGTGTGCGGGTGCCGATCCGGACGCTCCTCGCCGGTGCCCCCGCGTCGGTGCGGAAGTGGTCGTAGAAGCGCCACGAACGGATGCGTTCGCGGATGAGGAGCAACTCGGGCGTCCGGCGCGGGTCGCCGTACTCGCTGAGCAAACTGTCTCCGAGCCGGATCCGGTCGGCCTGGTCCGACCAGGCACCGGACTGGTCCCTGGTGCGGACGATCCCGTTGTGGCGCTCGGCGAGCAGGGTGGACGGTTTCAGCACCGGCCCACTCCACACGGCCTCGCCCTTGATCTCCGGATCGAGCGTGAAGTACGAGTCCCGTTCCGGCGCGGGCAAGCCGAGGTCCAGCGCGTAGCCGAACTCGTCACCTGCGAAGCCGAGCCGCAGCCCCACCGGCTTTGTCCGGGCGGTGCCCTGCACCGGAGCGCGGCCCTGCCGGACGGATCTGGCCACGGTTTCCGGCCCCGCCCACAGCGTCGACGGGAGGCCGCCCTCTCTCGCCAGCGCGGCGACGGCGCCGTTGCGGGAGGCGTCGGCGAGCAGGCGCAGCGCGCGGTACAGGCTCGACTTCCCCGTGCCGTTCGCCCCGGTGACCACCGTGACCCGGCCCAGCGGCAGGACGAGGGAACGCAGGGAGCGGTAGTTCTCGACGGCGAGAGTGGTCAGCACCAGATCGAGGGTAGGCGAACCCCTCAGCTGGGGCCGCCGGAAATGAGCCAGAGCGTGATCTCCAGGTCCCGACGGCGGCGACGCTCCTCCTCGATGTCGGCCTGCTCGTCCCACCACTCGTTGACCCGGTCACGATCCATGTCACCGTCCATCGGAGCCTCCCCGTTCCGACGATAAACCGCCCGCGGCCGAACCGGCACCGAATGCGGGCCCGGCCGGTTATGTCCAGCGACCGGCCCCGCCGCGGATCCCCGTAGCGTGGAGCCCGTGACCTTTCCCTTCCCGCCGCAGGCCGACTCGGACCAGCAACCCGGCGACAGCTGGCTCCACGAGGACGAAACGCCGCAAGCGCGGCGGCCGAGCGGGCGACGGGCAGGCTGTTTCCTGCTGGTGGGCGTGCTCCTGCTGGGCGGGCTGGCCTGGGCCGTGACCCACGTCAGCGACCTGCTGCCCACGCCCGCCGCGCCCACCGCCGCCGGGAAACCGCCGTTCTACGTCCCCGTGCTCGAACCGGCGCCCCGCACCTCGATCCCCGGCCCCGCGGGGCAGGCGCCCGCCGAGAAAGCCGCCGCGCCCACCGCTTCGGGCGCCGAGTCGTATGAGGCGTGGATCACCCGGGTTTCGGGCGACACCGACATCCCGCCGCGGGTCCTCAAGGCCTACGTCGCGGCCGAGAAGGCGCAGCGGTCGTCGACCGCGAAGTGCCACATCACCTGGGCCACCCTCGCCGCGGTCGGCCGCATCGAGTCGAAGCACGGCAGGCACGACGGTTCCTCGGTCGACGCGCAGGGCCTCGACACGCCACCGGTGATCGGCCCCGCCCTCGACGGCTCCCCCGGTTTCCAGGCCGTCGAGGACACCGACAAGGGCGCGCTCGACGGGGACGTCACCTGGGACCACGCCGTCGGGCCGATGCAGTTCCTGCCCGACACCTGGCGCCGCCAGGGCGTGCGGGCGAGCGGCGACGGCGCCAAGCCTGACCCCCAGAACATCGACGACGCCGCGCGCACCACCGCCCGGTACCTCTGCAACCGGGGCGGCGACCTGGGGACCCCGGCCGGGTGGTGGACCGCGGTCCTGACCTACAACGCCTCGGTCAGCTACGGCCAGGAGGTCTTCAGCAACGCCGACGCCTACGGAAAAGTCGCGCTCGGGCAGCCATGATCCGTGACCGGAACCGACGGCGTCGAACACTCTCCTTCTCAATCCTCGTCAGGATTCCAGCTGAGCAGCCGGACGCGGCGGACGGTCTCCAGGTGTTCCCGCATCGCGGCGATCGCGGCCGCCGGGTCCTGCGCGCGGATCGCCGCGGCGATGCGGACGTGCTGGGTCAGCGACCGGGCGGGCCGATCGGGCTGCTGCAGCGATTCGTGCCTGCTCTCGGCGATCTGCTCGCCGATCTCCCGCATGAACTCGGCCAGCAGCGCGCTGTGCGCGGCGGCGGTCACGGCCGCGTGGAACAGGCGGTCGCCGTCCTCCCCGAGCCTGCCGTCCCCGATCTCGGCGCCCATGACCTCCAGTGCCGCCTCGATCGCGTCGAGATCATCGTCGTCGCGGCGCAGGGCGGCCAGCTCGGCGAGCTTCGTTTCGAGGGCTTCGCGGGCGTCGAGGACGTCCGGGAGCCTGCGGCGACGCTCGACCAGCGCCGCCACCGGCTCCGGGTCGAGGGTGTCGGCGCGCAGGTAGACCCCGCCGCCATGACGGCTCTCCACCAGTCCCTGGACCTCGAGCACCACGATCGCCTGCTTGATGGAGGCACGGCTGACCCGCAGCCGCTCGGCCAGCTCCCGCTCGGGCGGCAGCCGGTCGCCCGTCTTGAGACCCTGGCCGTCGACGTGCTCGCGCAGCTGGGCCATCACCTGTTCGTACAACCGGGGACGGGTCACCGGACGGAGTGAATCGGCCACGGACGCAGGACTCCTTGACAGGGAAACGCGAGCCTAGCAGTGTGCCAGGTCACAGTACTGCTGGATGAGTGGCTGAGCCAATGGAGGCCCGTGATGCCGCGACCGAGCACCCCGTCCCGCCCAGACCGACGTCGCGCCGTCATCGCCAGCACCATCGGCACGACCATCGAGTGGTACGACTTCTTCCTGTACGGCACCATCGCCGCCCTCGTGTTCCCGCACCTGTTCTTCCCCGGCAGCTCCCCCAGCGCGGGCGTGCTGGAGTCGTTCAGCACGCTGTTCGTGGGGTTCGCGGCCAGGCCGGTCGGCGCGGCGATCTTCGGGCACTTCGGCGACCGGATCGGCCGCAAGGCCACCCTGGTCACGACGTTGCTGCTGATGGGGTCCGCCACGGTACTGATCGGCCTGCTGCCCGGCTACGCCACGCTCGGCTCGGCCGCGCCGCTGCTGCTGACCCTGCTGCGGATCGTGCAGGGCATCGGCGTCGGCGGCGAATGGGGCGGGTCGGTGCTGATGGCGATGGAGTGGGGCAGCGCGAAACGCCGTGGCCTGATGGCGAGCCTGCCGCAGCTCGGCGTGCCGCTGGGCCTGCTGCTCTCGACGGGCATGGTCAAGCTCTGCACCTCGATCAGCGGCGGCGAGTTCGAGAACTGGGGCTGGCGCGTGCCGTTCCTGTTCAGCGTCGTGCTCATCGGGATCGGCCTGTGGGTCCGGCTGCGCGTGGTGGAGAGCCCCGAATTCGCCGAGGTCAAGAAGACCGGGACGGTCGAGCGCCAGCCGGTGTGGACCGCGGTGCGCAAGTACCCGCGCGAGATCCTCACCTCCGCGTTCATCCGGCTTTCCGAGCAGGCGCCGTTCTATCTGTTCATCACCTTCGTGCTCACGTACGGCACGAAGGAGCTCGCCCTGCCCCGCGCCGAACTGCTCGACGACACGCTGATCGCGGCGGCCGTCGGGCTCGTCACGGTGCCGTTGTTCGGCCACCTTTCCGACCGGTTCGGCAGGCGGCTGGTCTACGGCGTCGGCATCGTCTGCACCGGTCTGTACGCCTTCCCGTACTTCGCCCTGCTCGACACCCGCTCGTCCGGGATGGCGATGCTGGCCATCGTCGTGTCGCTGGTGGTCCACGACATCCAGTACGGGCCGCAGGCCGCGCTCATCGCGGAGAGCTTCGGCACCAACATCCGCTACAGCGGCGCGGGTCTCGGCTACCAGCTCGCCTCGGTCATCGCGGGCGGTCCGGCTCCGCTGATCGCCGCGGCAGTGCTGCAGAGCACCGGCTCCAGCACCGGGATCAGCTGGTACATCGTCGGCTGCGCGGTGGTTTCGTTCGTGGCGCTGATGTTGATGCCCCGGCGCGCGCCCGGCGAAGTCCCCACGGTGGCCGCCTCGGCGCAGGCGTGAGCGGGTGCTGACCTCGGCCGCGACGCCTTCGGCCGCCGGACAAGCTCTGGTCGGCGAGCTCGACCTGGCCGGGAAACGCCGGTTCGCCGTGCTGACCGACGGCGCCGCCCGGCTCGTCACGTTCGGCCTTTCGACCTGGGCTGAAGCCCTGGACGGTCCAACACGAACCTCGAGGGCTACTGGCAGAACCCCGAAGAAACCGCCCGAGTGCAGGAGGGCGACTGGTTCCACACCGGTGACGGGGGTTCCTACACCGACGGCTACCTCACCATCGCCGACCGCAAGAAGGACGTCATCATCACCGGCGGCGAGAACGTGTCGTCGATCGAGGTCGAGGACGCGCTCAGCTCGCACCCGGCGATCCGGGAGGCCGCGGTGATCGGCATCCCGGACGAGAAGTGGGGCGAGCTCGTGACCGCGCTGGTGGTGACCGACGGCAATGTCACCGGCGAGGAACTCATTACCCACTGCCGCGCGCACCTCGCCGGTTACAAATGCCCGAAGCGGGTGGAGTTCCTGGCGGAATTGCCAAGGACGGCCACCGGCAAGATCCAGAAATTCAAGCTGCGCAAGCCTTTCTGGGAGGACACCGGGCGGCAGGTCAATTGACGACGTAACTTTAAGTCGGTCCGCGCCCAGCTCGGCTCGCAGGGGGTCGGCCCCACCCGGATCGCCGCCGCGAACTTCGACCGTTTCCCTTCGCTGCGAACCGATCCCGACCACATCGAGGTCGGCTGGGTGCCGCGCATCCGCTGACGCGGACGCTCAGAAAGCGGCGAGCGAATCGACGAGGCCCTCGGCCAGCCGCACTTCGTCGCTGAGGGAGTGGTCCCCCTCGACGAAGGGCAGCCGCTGGACGGCGAGATCCAGCGCGTCCCGCACCGGGGAGTGCGCCGGTTCCGCGCCGGACAGGCGCAGCGCGCGGACGGCGCCGAGCAGCTCGCAGGCCAGCACCGTCCGGTACGCGCCGATCGCCGCCGCGGTGCTTCGCACGGCGTGCGTGGAGAAACTCGCGTGGTCTTCGAGGCCGCGGGAGATCACCGCGGTGCCCAGCGTCACCGGCGCGGCCAGGTGCCGCAGCTGGCCGAGCGAGTCGTGCGAGACGTACTCCAGGATCATGATCCCGGAGCTGCCCGCGGGCCCGGCCGCGAGGAACGGGGAAAGCCCGGTGAGGTCGGGCTCGACGAGGTCGCTCAGCCGCGCGGTGGACAGCTCGGCGACGTGGTGCAGCGCCGCGCGCAGGTGATCGAGGGTCAACGCGAGATACGCCGTCGAGAACTGCCCGTGGTGGTAGACCTCCTCGGTGTCGACGTCGATCAGCGGGTTCTCCGCGGCGGCGTTGAGATCGATCGTCAGCACGCGTTCCAGCGCGTCGGCGGCGTCGAGCGCCGGGCCGTGGACCTGCGGGAAAGCCCGCAGCCCGAACGGGTCCTGGATCCGCCTGCCCGCCGGGACCTCGCCACCGGAGCTGAGCAGGCGGCGCATTTCCGCCGCGCAGCGGACCGAGCCGGGATGCGGCCGGGCGGCGTGCACCCGCTCGGAGAACGCCTCGAGCGACCCGCCGAGCGCGCAGAACGACAGCGCCGCGACCACGTGACTCGCCCTCAGCAGGCGCCGCAGGTCGTGCCAGGCGAGGACGGCTTCGGCCAGCGTCGCGGCGTTGCTGGAGATGAACGCGAGCGCGTCGCCGGGGCTGATCGCGACCGGGTCCAGCGAGCCGACCGCCCAGGGCCGCTGCCCGGCGATGGTCAGCGCGATCTCGGCCAGCGCCGTGAGGTCGCCGGTCCCGATCGCGCCGCGTGAGTGCACCATGGGCACCGCGCCTACGCGCAGGGCGGTCTCCAGCGCGTGCAGCAGCCGCGGGTGCACCCCGCTGCCCGCCGCGGCGAGCTGGTTGAGCCGGATGACCAGCGTGGAGCGCACGACACTGTCCGGCAGTGGGTCGCCGGTGCCGCCCGCGTGGCTGCGCAGCAGGCGCAGCCCGTGCTGGTCGGCGCTGTCGGGGTCGACCACGGTGTGGCGGTTCGCGCCGACACCGGTCGTGCGTCCGTAGACCGCGCGCTTGGCGCCACTGTCCACAGCGAGCAGGTACGCCTTCTCGGCGCGCAGGACGGCATCCGCGTCGAGTTCGGCCGAGGCGCTGCTGCGGGCGATGCGGACGACGTCGGCGCAGCTCAGGCCGCTGCCGTCGATCCGGATCCGGCTGGTGTCCGTCATGGGCTCCCTCTTGACAACATTCCATTCATCTCTAATTCTGCATGAAACTCTTCATTCTTCGAGAAGGCAAGGGTGGGTCACCGGTGGCAGCGTCGCTCCAGGAGATGTTCGCCGCGCACCGGTTCACGCCCGCCCAGCGGCGGATCGCCGGCTACCTCGTCGCCAACGCCGAGGACGCCGCCTATCTCACCAGCACCGAGCTCGCCGAGCGAGCCGAAGTGAGCCAGCCTTCGGTCACCCGGTTCGTCGCGCTGCTCGGGTTCGACGGTTACGGCGCCTTCCGCAGGCACCTGCGCAGGTCGGCCAGCACGCCCCCGGCGACCCACAGCACGAAGTTCCAGGAAGGCCTCGACGAGGACCTGCGCAACGTCGCCGCGTTGCGCGCGCGGCTGGCCGACGACCAGCCACTGCGCGAGATCGGACGGCGGCTGGCCGAGTCGGATCCCTTGGTGGTCATGGGATTCCGCGTCTCGGCCGCCCCCGCCGCCCTCTTCGGCTACCTGGCCGCGAAGATCCATCCGGACGTCCAAGTGCTGTCCGGCGGCGGGAGCGTGCTCGGCGACCAGCTGCGGCACGCCAGCCGTCGCGGGGCGCGGGTGGCGATCCTGTTCGCCCTGCCGCGTTACCCGCGGGAGGCACAGGAAGCACTGGTGCAGGCACGCGAACTCGGGCTGCGCACCGTGTTGCTGACCGACAAACCCGTTTCCGCGCTGACCCCCGACGCCGACGACGTGCTCAGTGCCGGTGTCGCCTCGGAGTTCGTCTTCGACTCGCACGCGGCCGTCATGTCGCTTTCGGCGGCCCTGCTGGAAGCCATGACCGACGCCGCGGGCGCGCGGGCGCGGCAACGCTTGGAGAGTTTTGAAGAATACGCCGCCCAGCGGGAGCTCTTCCTCCCCGACTGACAGGACCCCGACTGACAGGACTGAGCCCGCCGGGCCTCAGCGGGCGAACCGCCAGGCGAAGGAGTAGCCGTCCAGCGCGGTCACGAGTTCGTCGAGCGTGTCGTGATCGGCCGGGTCGATCACGACCACGGGCTGGTCGTGTTCGAGTTCGACGGTGGCCAGGACGCCGTCGAGTTCCCGCGACGAGATCTCGTCCTCGACGACCCGGCGCAGCGCGTCGCGCCGCAGGGCGGGTTTGTACTGCTTTCCGATCAGCGTCAACGGGATCTCGGCGACCACGTAGACCTCCTTCGGCACCGCGGCGCGTTCGGGAGCGTGCTCGGCGGCCCACGCCATGAGGTCCTCCGGCGTCGTGTCCTCGCCGGAACGCAAGGTCACGTAGACGACGGGGACCTCGCCGGAATGCCGGTCGGGCCGTCCGACCGCAGCGGCCGCGGCGACCGCCGGGTGGCCCAGCATCGCCTCCTCGAGCCCGGCGGGGTCGAGGTTGTGGCCGCCACGGATGATCAGGTCCTTCGCCCGGCCGGTGAGGCTGACGAACCCGTCGGCGTCGACGCTGCCGAGGTCGCCGGTGTCGAGCCAGCCGCCGGTGATCTTGCCGCCGGGGTCCGGCACGAGGCCGTCGCCGGTGCGGCGCAGGTACCCCGGGAACACGTTCGGGCCGCTGATCATCAGCACCCCTGGCTCCCCCGGCGGCAGGTCGGT
>NZ_JAYMZS010000031.1:0-62830 GCF_035828755.1 Amycolatopsis sp. H20-H5
CAACTCGTCGACGAGTTGCGGGAGGGGGGGGTCAGTCGAACAGGGCGAGGACACCTTCAGCGCTGCGCACCACGACGCGGGCGGCGGCACGCTCGGCCGGGGCGGCGTCGGGGCGCTCGGCCTCGTGGCGCCAGCGCTGCACCGCGACCAGGCCCGCCGCGTAGATCTCGTCGTCCTCGCTCTCCGGCTCCAAGCCGAGGCGGTCGGCCGGGAAGCCGCCCTGCGCGCCCAGCAGCCGGACGGCTTCCTCGGCGACGGGCTCGGCCAGCGCCGTGCGGCCGCCGCGGATGTCGGCGATCAGGCGCAGCTCGGCGACGTCGTGCGCGGCCGCGGCGACCCGCTCCACCCTCGCGGCGAGGCGGTCGCTGTGCGGACGGGGTTCGGCCTGCAGCAGGGCTTCGAGCCGCAGCAGGGCCGTCCGGGCCTTGAGCGCGTCCGCCCTGGCCACGAAACACCCGGCGATCGTGTCCCGCAGCTCGCCGAGACCGCTGCGCCGCACCAGGTCGGCCGACAGTTTGATCCGGTTTTCGCAGCCGGTGCGGATCAACGTCGTGGCCAGCCGGACACCGTAGAGCCCGAAGCGGGTCAGCAGCAGACGGCGCGCGTCCGGGGGCAGCTGCACCGGGAACGGCTCCGCGACGAAGGAGTCCACCGAGAGCAGATGCCGCTCCAGGGTCTCCCTCGGCACGGAAGCGAGCGCCGTGAGCGCGCCGAATTCGTCGTCCTGCAGCGCGCGCCCGGCGTAGGCGAGCTGCCCGGCGACCGCGATCACGCCCTGGAACCCCGTGCACAGCGGGTCTTCGCGCCACGACCGGCGGGCGAGCTGCTTGGCGGTGAGCAGCGCGTCGATCCGCCCGGCACTGACCTCGTCGGCCCTCGACAGCACCAGCACGACGTTCACCGCGCTCTGCCGCGCGAACGCGGACCCGCCCACCGGCCGGACGCCGGCGAGCTCGTCGGGTTCGAGGTGGCGGACCAGCCGGACGGTCGCGTCCACGTGCGCGGCGGGCGACGGGTCGTCCACCAGGGTCAGCTCCCGCAGCGCACGGGTGGGCCACTCGCCGAGCGCGGCGGCCAGCGTCGACTTGCCGGTGCCGTCGGCGCCGGTGAACCCGACCTGGACGGGCTCGCCGATCCGGTCGAGGCATTCGCGCAGCACGGTGGCGGCGCGCGGACTGTCCCGGTAGAGCGCCGCGGCTTCGGCCAGCAGCGCCCGGATGTCCTCGGTCACGCCGAAAGCTCCCGGCGCGGCCGCGCGGCGGTGCCCAGCACCCCGGCCCGCTTGTGCAGCCCGGCCAGCCGGTCGATCTCGCGCCTGACCTGCTGGGTGCGGCGATCCCGCTCGGCCGAGCCGGCGATGATCCCCTCCCGCTCACGGCTCAGCTCGTCGTTGAGCTCGTCCGACAGCGCGGTGAAGTGATCCCGCAGCCGCCGCTGCACCAGCCGGATCGAATCGCGGGTTTCCTTGCTGAACCGCAGGAAGACGTCATCGACGTGCCGTTGCGCGGCGGCCTTGGCCACGACCTGGCGCCGCTGCAGCCGCATGCCGCCCTCGTCACGGACGGTCTTCGCGGCGAACGCCGCGCCCGCGCCGAGCGAGATCGGGTTGATCAGCGACAACCCGGCCAGGCTGGTGACCAGGCCGAACATCAGCACCCCGCCGTAGGAGCCGCGCAGGCCGGTGAACAGCTTCTGGCCGAGTTTGAACCGCTCGATCCGCGGCTGGTGGACGTCGTCGATCTCGGCCACGCCGGCCCCGTCGAGCCCGAGGTCGGGCAGGGGACGATCGTGCCGGGGCCCGAAGGTGGCGGCGACGGCCTGGGCGACCCACCCGGCCCGGTCGGCCAGCCAGGCGTAGTTCGTGTCGACGGCTTCGGCGAGGTTGTCCTCGAGCCACTCCTGGAACTCCGCCCAGACCTGCGCGGGATCGCCCTCGTCGAAGGTCCGGTCGATCGTCTGGACGATCTTGCGGGTGCGCTCGCGCAGGTCGTACTCGACGTCGGAGAGCAGGTCGGTGATCTCGTCGGAAAGCAGGTTCTGCCAGCGGGTGCTGTGGCGGCGCAGCTCGTCGGCGTTGCGCTGGGAGCGGTGCAGCAGCGTGATCTGGGTGACCCCGGCGTCCTGGCCCGCCGACTCCAGCCGGTCGCGCAGGGTGTCGACGAGCTCGGCGGCGGCGGCGCGCACGCTCACCGCGGCGAGCAGCACGCGGGTCTGCTCCATCGGGCGCGCGGCCTGCTCGGCGACCCAGGCCAGCAGCTCCGGGAACCCGGACCGGGCGTTGAGCTCGACGTCCTGGGACTTGGCCGCGGCGAGGCGGACGGTCGCCGAGATGGGCACCACGGTGGCGTTGATCCCGGCTTCGGCGAGCAGCGCGCGATCACGCTCGGCCACCTGGCGCCACTGCGGGCAGACGTCGACCTTGGTCAGCGCCAGCACGACGTTCGGGAACCAGGTGCAGACGTGCTTGGCCAGCGCGAGTTCCGCCTGGTGGAGTTCCTGGGTGGCGTCGGACACGAGCACGACCGCGTGGGCCTCGGCGAGGACGTCGAGCGCGGCGGCCGTGCGCGGCGAACGCGGGTCGCCGATCGAGGGGGTGTCGATCAGGACCAGGCCCGCGGACAGCAGGTCGCGCGGGACGCCGACCTCGACGCTGTGCAGGGAGCCGGGCGGGCGGAGGGCGAGCTCACCGGTGAGCCGTTCCACCGCGACCGGGACCCGGTCGCGGGTGTGACCGATGAGGGTCGCGCCGGGCTCGGCGGCGTAGGAGACCTCGGTGGGCACCGCGGGGGTGGCGGCGTCGCCGACCGGGCAGACGGGGGCGTTCAGCAGCGCGTTGACCAGGTAACCCTTGCCCTGTTTGGGGAAACCGAGCACGACGATCCGAGCCGCGTCGGACGGCTGGTCGCGGCGACGGCGAAGCCGCTCGGCGAGATCGGCGCGGCCGTGCGCGGCACAGGCGTCCAGCGTCTCGTTGAGCACTTCGAGCCAAGCGGGGGCGGTCACGTCGATAGAGTGTTCCTGTTCCCCGACGCCCGCGCTAGCCCGAACGATGGCCCCGCGGTTCGAAAACCGCGGGGCCATCGTGAGCCAGGCACTGGCGCGGATGTGCCGACTAGTGGGAAAGATGCACGTCGTTGCCCGAAAGGATGCCGCCGACGTCGACGTGGCCGATGTCGCCCACGTTACCGATGCCATTGGCGGTGTGCGAGACGACGTCGTGGACGTCGGAGACGCCCGAGCCGGCGCCGATGTTGTTCGCCACGTCACCGATGTGCGAGGTGACCTCGGTGACCGGGCTGTTGTGGCCGACGTTGGCCACATCGCCCACGTGCGAGGTGAGGTCGCCGACGACGTGCTTGACGTCGAGGTCGTTCGCACCCTTGATGCCGCTGGTCAGGTCGCCGAGGTGGTTCGTGACGTCGCCGAGGCCCTGCGTGTGGCCGTTGCCGACGGCGCCGGTGATCGCGGAGGTCAGGTCGCCACCGGAGACGGCGCCGGTGGCGTCGCCACCGGAGACCGCGCCGGTCAGGTCGCTGACGTGGCTGGTGACGTCGCCGAGGCCCTGGGCGTGGTCGACGTTGCCGGTGATGGCGCCGGTCGCGTTGCCCACGATGGAGGAGTCGAGGCCGTGCGAGAGGTCGGCGCCGGAGTGGAAGTCACCGGTCAGGTTCTTGGCGATCGCGGTGAGGCCCGCGGCGTTCGCGATGTTCGCGTCGGCCGGGTTGTCGTTCACGCCGAAGTTCTGGGTGAAGGCCTTGAGCTGCTCGATGGCGCCCTGGGGGCCGTCCTGCGGCACGCCGAAGCCGTGGTCGGTGCCGAGGTTGCCGAGGCTGTTCATGTTGCTGACCGGGGCGTAGTCGAGCACCAGCGGCAGGACTTCGTGCACGTCCGCGGCGCTGACGTCGCCAAGGCCGGCGTCGGAGAGCGAGCGCTCCGGGTCCGCGCCGAAGGCCTGGCGGGCCGCCGAGTCGTTGAGCAGGTTCATCGTGAAGTCGTGCAGCGTCTGGGCGGGGTCCATGGGAGGTCTCTCCTGAGTGCGGAAGCGGTGGATCTACGGCAAAGCGCCGGTCAGTGCGACCCGGCTGCTGAGGATCAAGGTAGGGAAGGCGCTCCCCCGGCACATCGGGGATTACTCCGAGTCGTAGTCCATTCAGCCGATAGGGGATCGATATGTCATCGTTAGGGAGTTAGGGGTTCAGCCGCGCTGCTCTCCGTTGGGTTAAATGCGACGGACTGCCGGATCGGGTGAACCAGAACGAGGACAGCTCCGAACCCCTAGGGCCAGGCCCCGGTCACCGGTGTCCGTGAAGAAGGAGGGTGCCCCCGTTGCCCTATGTCCTCGGCATCGATCTCGCCCCGTCACGCACCAGCGCCGCCACCAGTGGCAAGCACAGTGACGGCTGGGACGCCCCCGAGCCCGTACTGCTCGGCGCGCGCGGCCCGTCGACGGCTTCGGCGTTGTTTCTCGACGACGAGGGCTACCTGCTCACCGGGGACGCCGCCAGGCAGGCCGGGGCGGGTGCGCCGGCCCGGCTGGTCACCGGCTTCCACCAGCGCGTCGGCGACGACGTCCCGCTGGTCGTGGCCGGGGAGCGGTTCTCCCCCGAGTCGCTGAGCACGGTGCTCGTCGAGGCGATCGCCGAACAGGCGGCCGAACACCTTGGCGGCGCCGCGGGGCATCTCGTACTGACCCATCCGGGCAGCTGGGGCGGCTACCGCCGCGAGCTGCTGCGCCAGGCACTCGCCGACACCGGGCTCACCGCGCTGACCCTGATCCCCGCGCCGATCGCCGCACTGCACGCCCACCTGCCCCTGCCCGGACCCGGCGACACCTTCGCCGGGGTCTGCGAATACGGCCCGGACGGGGTTTCGGTGACCCTCGCGGCGTCCGCCTCCGGGGGCTGGCAGCCCCGGCTGAGCGCGGAAGGCGTCGACCCGGCCGCCGCCGTGGGCACCCTGTTCGAACTCGCGCACACGGCCTCCGTTCCCCCGAACGCGCTGGCTGGCGTGGTGTTCTGCGGTGAGGTCGAGCCCGCCGCGCTGCCGCCCCGGCTGCCCTGCCCGGTGTTCGCCGGGCCGGAACCGGTGCTGACGGCGGCGCTCGGCGCGGCGATACTGGCCCGGCGCACGCGAGTCCCCGTCGAGACCACCCTGCTCCCCCGGGTCAGCGCGGTGCCCGAACTCACCGAGCGCCCGCCGAGGCCGCCGGTCGAAGTCACCCCGTTCGTCCTGCCCGAAAAGGTGAGCACGCTCAAACGCCTCGGCAAGCGACGGCCGCTGGCCGCCGCCGCGGCCGTCGTGGCGGTTGCCGCCACCGTCGGTTTCTTCACGCTGAACAACCACGAAGCCACCGCGGTCAAACCCACTCCCCCGAGCTCCTGCACCCCCGCACCGGGCAGTACCCCCTCCCTCGAAGGTCACTGTTGAACCCTCAGCTGTCGCACACCCCGCCCGGCACCGCCCTGGTCCATCCCGCCGCCCGGCAGCTGCTCACCGAGGTCGCCACCCATCCGGGTAACCCCCTGCGACTGGCCGTCGCGGCGCCCGGCGGCTACGGCAAGACCACGGTGCTGACCGCGCTCGGCCGTTCCTTCCGCGACGCCGGGGTGGACGCCGTGCTGATCGACGACGCCGACCGCCTCGACGAGGACGGCCTCGCGAAGCTGGTCGAGCTGGCCGGGCTCGACACCCCGCGCCTCGTACTGGCGCACAGGCCGGGGCGGCTGCCCGCGACGCTGCGTTCGGTGATCGAGGGGTTCGGCCGCGAAACGCTCGTCCTGACCGCGCTCACCCAGGGTGAGGTGAGGCTGCTCGTCGAGAACGTCACCGGTCGCCCGGCGACCGCGGGACTGGCGGCCGAGGTGCACGCGCTGACCGGCGGGGTTCCCCGGTTCGTCGAGCGGGTGGCCGCCGGGCGGACCGCGGAGTTCCGCGGCGAGCTCGCCGAACTCGACGAGGACGTCCTGCACTACCTGATCGCCGCGGAGGCCGGGGCCGGGCGCAACCTCGACCTGCTCTGCGCGCTGCTGGACTGCGACCGCGACCGGCTGCCCGCCGTGTTCGACGGCGCCAGGGCCACCGGGCTGCTCGGCGAGAACGACGTCCTCCTGCCGGTCGCCGCCGACGCCGTGCGGACCCACGCCCCGGCCGCCCGGCGGCTCACCGTCCTTCAGCGGCTGGTCGAGCTGCAGCTGCGCGACGGACTGCCGGTGCTCGACCTGGCGAAGTCGCTCCTGGACACGGGCAGCTCCGGCACCAGCGCGGCCGCCGCGTTCGAAGCAGCGGCAGGGGAGGCGCTGGCCGAGGACGCGAAGCTCGCGGTGCGGCTGTTCGAGGCCGCGGCCGAGGCGGGCGGGCGGGGTTCGAGCCTGTCGGTCGGCTGGGCCACGGCGGCGGCGCTGTCCGGGGACCTCGACACGGCGTTGCGCCTCGGCGACAGCATGCTGTCCGGCGCCGACCCCGAAGCGAGGGCGGCCGGGGCCGAGGTCGCCGCCACCGTGCTCGCGCATCGTGGCGAACTCGCCCGCAGCGCGGAGCTGTACCAATGGTCGGGACGAGGCAGCGCGCCCGCGTTCGCGGCGATCGCACTGCTCGGCACCGGTGACCCGGCGGGCGCCCGGCGGCTGCTGGACACCCCGGCGCCCGGAGCCGTGCCCACGCTGTTCGCCGGGGCCGCCGCCAGGATGGCGCACGGGGTCGTCGAATCGGTCTCGGACGGCGCCACCGAAACGCTGTCGACCCTGCTCGGCGCGGCGGCGATGCTGGAGCCCGCGGGCACCGGCGCCCCACTGCCCGACAGCCCGGCCGCGCTCGCCGCGCTGGTGGCCCTGCACTCCGGGGAGCTCGCGCTGGCCGAATCCGTGCTCAAGCGGGCGCTGGACAACGGGATCGGCGGCGACCTGCTCGCCGCCCGGCACCGGCTGCTGCTCGGCTGGGTGGCGATGACCGCGGGCGACCTCACCACGGCCGCCGCGCATCGCGACGCCGTCGCGGCCGGACCTCTCGAGGCACGCGACGAACTGTTCTTCGCCACCCTCGAACTCGGCCTCGCGCGGCGGGCCAGCGACCTGCTCGGCCTGCAGCGCGGCTGGGACCGGGCGTACCAGGCGTCGATGCGTCAGCAGACCGACCTGTTCACCCTGCTGCCGCTGGGCGAGCTCGCGATCGCGGCGGCCAGGGTCGGCGCCCACCCGAAGCTCACCCGCCAGCTCGACCGGGCGCAGGCACTGCTGGCCGACCTCGGCGACCCTCCACTGTGGACGGCGTCACTGCACTGGAGCAGGCTGCACGCGGCGATCACCCTGGAGGACCACGAGGCCGCCGAGACCCACCTCGCCGCGTTGACCGGGCTGGCCCCGTGCGGCCGGTACGACGCGGCGCTGGCCGAGGCGGCGCGCGGCTGGCTCGCGGTGCTGAGCGGCGAGTTCGACCCGGACGAGATCTCCGCGACGGCCGCCGAACTACACGGCTTCGGGCTGTGCTGGGACGCCGCCCGCCTCGCCGGGCAGGCCGCGATCCGCACGTCCGACCGCAAGGCGATGGTGCTGCTGCTCGAAGCCGCCCGGCAGTTCCAGGGCGCGCCGGGACGTCGCGAACCCAGCGGGCCGGAGAGCGTGGGCACGGCGGGGCTGAGCGCGTTGAGCGAGCGCGAGCTGGAAGTCGCCCGGCTGGTGGTCGACGGGCTCACCTACAAACAGGCGGGCGGCAAGCTGTTCATCTCCGGCAAGACCGTCGAGCACCACATGGCCCGCATCCGCGGCAAGCTCGGCGCGGGCGACCGCCGCGAGCTGCTCGCCACCCTGCGCGACCTCCTCGGCCCCACCCCCGGCCAGCCCGCCGACGAGGTGTAGCCCCTCGGCCGTCGGTCCGGTTTACCTGCCCAGTTGGTCCCTGAAGGCCACCTTCACGGCGTTTTACGCCGTGAAGGTGGCCTTCAGGGACCTTCGAAGTCGGTGGTGGCCGCGCGCGCCTGAGTCGAAAAGCAGAGGTGCGCGACAGCCGGATCAGCCACGATGTGCTGATGAGTGTGTTCAGCGGCAACCGGTCCGCACCCTCCGCGAAGGCGCTTCGAAGCTAGCTCACCGCGTGAGCACGTCGACGAGGTCGGCCGCGATGGCGCGGTCGACCTCGTCCGGCACCGGCTGCGGGCCGGGCGCCAGCGGCGTCGTGGCCACCGCCGCCAGACTCCGCGCCTGCAGGGTGAGCCCGAGGTCCATGGCCTCGATGGGATTGCCCTTGGCTGCGGTCAGGTTGATCATCCTGGTCCCGGCGAGCACGACCAGGCTCCGGCCGTCGTGCAGCAGGTGGGTCGCCCGCTCGGCGCCGCTCTCCCCGATCCGGCTGATCGACGCCGTCCGCTCGGCCAGCGCGTCCGCGTCGAGTTCCCAGGCCACGTGCCCGACCCCGGCCACCAACGTCCCGTCGGCGACCAGGTCGAGCGAGGGCCCGTCGAGCACGGAAGGCGCGCCGGTCGCGAGGAAGAGCAGCCGGGTGTGTGGCAGCAGCTCGGCGAGCGGGGCGACCTCGTGTCCGTGCATGACCGCCTCCAGCGCGCGGTAGGCGTCGGTCTCGGCGACCGAGACCCTGGCGCCGAGGCGCGCCAGGGTGTTCGCGACGCCGCGACCGCACGGGCCGTAGCCCACCACGGTGGCGCGGGCGCCGGGCAGCATCAGGTTGGTGGCGTTCACAAAACCCTGGACCACACTCTGGCCCACCCCGAACTCGTTCTCCACCAGTAGTTTCAGCCTGCTGTCGTTGATCACGACCACCGGGAACGGCGGCGGGGTCTCCCAGGCGCGCACGCGCAGCCCGCCGGTCGTGGTCTCCTCGGTGGCGCCGATCAGGTTCGGCAGGCCACCGGCGGCCATCACCCCGGCGAGCAGGTCCGCGCCGTTGTCGAGCACCAGGTGCGGATCGCAGCCGAGCACCCGCTCGACGTTCCGCCGATGCGCGGCCTCGTCGTCCGACCGCCGTCCGACGACGGTGACCCCCGCCGCGCGCAGGGCGTCGGCGGTGTCCTCCCTGGTCGTCCCGGGCGAGCCGGTCAGGAACACCTCGGCGCCCGCTTCGGCGAGCAGCCCGACGAGCACCGCGGTCTTCGGTTCGATGTGCAGGCACATCGCGATCCGCTTGCCGTCGAAAGCGGCGGCCCGCGCCCGCACGCTTCGCGTCACGAGCGGCATGTGGCGCGCGGCCCAGCGGGTGTCGCCGTCGGCGACGGAGGTCAACGGAGAAAAAGGCATGACGAATCCTGACTACGAAGGGAAAGGGACGCGGAAGCTCCGACGTCGTCAGGCGTAGAAGTCCTGCCGGTAGCAGTGATCACCGAACAACGGCAGCCGGCGCCGCAGTCCCCCACCGAACGCCATCAACGGTCAGTCACGACTCGGGCCGAAGCGCTCGGTGCGGATCCGGTGCGGTTCGTGGCCGAGTTCGACGAGGACGTCCGCGACGGTCTCGACGAATCCCGTCGGCCCGCAGACGTAGCACGCCGGGGCGAAGTCGGGCGGCCAGCCGCCGTGGGCGATCGCCGCCGCGTCCAGCCGTCGCGGGATGCCGGGCCGGTCCGCCGGGAACGCGCGGGTGTAGTTGTACGTGACGTCGAGGCCGGGCCGCGGCAGGCGCAGCTCGGCGGCGTAGTACAGCTCGGCGGGCGTGCGCAAGGAATAGAGGAGGCGGAACGGCGTGCGGCTGCCCGCCGCGCGGCGGGCACGGAGCATCGCCATCACCGGCACGATCCCGGAACCACCCGCGACCAGCAGCACCGGCTCGGGATCTTCGGGCCGCCAGACGAACCAGCCGCCGACCGGGCCGCGCAGCTCGATCGGGTCGCCGAGCGCGTAGCGGCCGGTGAGGTGCTCGGAGACCTCGCCGCCCGGCACCCGCTGGACCGTCAGCTCGACGCGATCGCCGTCCGCGGGCGCGGCCAGCGAATAGCTGCGCTGCGCGCGGTAGCCGTCCTCGGCGGTGAGACGGACGTCCACGTGCTGACCGGCGAGGTGCCCCGGCCAGCCGGGAACGTCCAGCACCAGCGTCCGCGCGGTGGGCGTCTCCTCCCGGATCTCCGCGAGCCTCGCCACGCGCCAGGCGAGGCGGGCGGTCAGTCGCCCTGGTACCGCTGCTCGCGCCATGGGTCTCCATAGTCGTGGTAGCCGAGGTTCTCCCAGAACCCCGGCTCGTCCTTCAGCTTCAGCTCGAGCCCGCGCACCCATTTCGCCGACTTCCAGAAGTACAGGTGCGGCACCAGGAGCCGGGCCGGGCCGCCGTGCTCCGGCGTCAGTTCGGCGCCGCCGAACTGGTAGGCGACCCAGGCCTGGCCGTCGACGAGGTCGGCCAGTGGCAGGTTCGTGGTGTACCCGCCGTAGCTGTGGACCAGTACATAGTCGGCTTCGGTTTCGACGCCTTCGAGCAGGGTGTCCAGCGAGACGCCGCGCCAGCGGGTGTCCAATTTGGACCATTGGGTGACGCAGTGGATGTCGACCCTCGGCTTCTCGCTCGGCAACGCCATCAGCTCGGCCCAGGACCACCGGTGGGCGGCCCCCGTCTCGGTGGTGACCGTGAACTGCCAGCTGTCCGTGCGCACCCGGGGCGTCGGGCCCGCGGACAGCACCGGGAAGTCCTCGACGAGGTACTGCCCCGGCGGCACCCGGGGGTTCCCTTCCCGCGCACGACCGCGGAACCCGGGCGTCACGATGCTCATGGCCGGGAGCCTACCCGCGCACCTGCAGGCCCATCGAGGTCACGAGCACCGTCGCCTGTTCGGGCGACACGATGGCTTCGGTGAGCTCGACGTTGTACGGATCGACCGACGACAGGTCGCTCCCCCGCAGGTCGGCGTTGGTGAACTTCGCGCTGTGGAGCTGCGCCGCGGACAGGTCGACGTCGGCGAACGCGGCGTCGGCGCAGTTCGCGCCGGTCAGGTCCACCTCGCGCATCCGGACGCCCTGGAACCTCGTCCCGCGCAGGTCCGCGCCGGGCAGACCGGCGAACGACCAATCGCCGCCGAGGACCTTCAGCGGCCGCAGCACGCAGTCGGTGAAGATGCTGCCGACGAGCTTGCAGCCGGTGAACTCGGCGTCGAAAAGGTTGCAGCGCGTGAAGGTGCAGCCGGTGAACGCCGAGTCGGTGTGCCGCGACGAGTTGAACCGCACGTTGCCGAACCGGCAGTCGGTGAACACGACGCCCTTCGTCGCCGCCTCGGTGAAGTCGACCTCGAGGAACTCGCACCGCGTGAAGACCCGGCCCGCCCACTCCTCGGCGTACCAGTCCTCGTTGCGAAACGTCTGCTCCTCGATGGTCTCGGTCATGACACCCAGGCTAGCGTCGGGCACCGACAGAAACCGGCCGAGGGGAGCACGCATGTCCGCACCGAGGACGCTCAGCGCCGGGGAAGTGCGCGCGGCCGTCCCCATGGGCGCGGCGGTCGACGCCGTCCGCGAGGCGTTCCGCGAGCTGGCGAACGGGCGATTCACCCAGCCGAACAGGCTGGTCTTCGGCGACGACGCCCAGGCCGTGCTGGTCATGTCGGCGCATCACCAGCCGAGTGGGTCGGCGGTGGTCAAGACGATCGGCCTGGTCCTCGACCGGGTCCCGGCGATACTGGGCACCTTGGTGTGGACCGACCGCGATGGCCAGCTCGTCGCCGACGCGAGCACCGTGACGACGCTGCGGACCGGCGCGGTGGCCGGGGTCGCGACGGATCTGCTCGCGCCACCGGACGCCCGGCGGCTCACGCTGCTCGGCGCGGGCGCGCAGGCCGCCGACCAGGTCCGCGCCGTGCTGGCGGTCCGCGAGATCCGCGAGCTCACCGTGTTCAACCGCGATCGGGCCAAGGCCGAGGCGCTGGTGACCGGCCTGGCGGCGGAGTTCCCCTGGCTCAGCGGCCGGGTCGCGGCGAGCGCCGAGGAAGCCGTCGGGCAGGCCCAGATCGTGTGCTGCGCGACTTCGTCGAGCACGCCGCTGTTCGACGCCGCCGCGCTGCCCGGCCGGGTACACGTCAACGCGATCGGCTCGTTCCGCCCGTCGATGCGGGAGCTGCCGCCCGAGCTGCTGCAAGCCGCGTCTGCGGTGGTCGTCGACCAGCTCGAAGCCGCCGTCGAGGAGGCGGGCGAGATCATCCACGCCCTCGACACCGGGCTGCTGGAGCGCGCCGCGATCCGCGAGCTGGGCCCGGCGCTGGCGGATCCGCCGGACCGCACGGGCCGGACGGTGTTCAAGTCCGTCGGCGTCGCGGCGCAGGACTGGGCGATCGCCCGCCTGCTCGCGGCCCGGATCCGCGCTGTGACCGCGTAGGCCACCGGCTCAGGGGCGCGAGATCGGCCCGGCTTGCGCACCGGACTACCTGAACCGGAGCAATCTCAGCGGCCAATCGGCGCAACTTCGCCGCTGAAGCGTTTGAGCTGGGCACGGAAGCGGCATTTCCCGGGTATGTCCAGATGGCGAACTACCAGCAGTCGCGGCACGGCCGTCCGAGTGGTCACCGGAATCGGGGCCCTGTTCGCGTTCATCGAAGTGCTGTACATGATCATGCTGCTCGTCGGGGCCAACGCCGGCAACGGGTTCTTCGTGTTCATCCGGTCGCTGGCCGACCCACTGGCGTTGTTCTTTCCTGGTCTCTTCCCCGTCAGTGACGCGAGTCTCGCGATCGTGCTGAACTACGGCCTCGCCGCCGTGTTCTGGCTGGTCGTGGCGTCCCTTATCGCCCGCATCGCGGGCCGCTGACCTCCGGTCGGGGCACCCACCCACCCCTCATCGAGCTCTCGCGTCCGCCACAATGGTGTGGTGAGCGACGCGAAGTGGTTCGACGGGTGGGTGCCCTGGCCGGAGCTTTCCGGGCTGGCCGCGGCCGGCCGGGCGCTGCTGCCCGGTGTGCCGACCTCTCCGGCGGCCGCGCTGCGCATGGTCACCGAGCGGCTCATCGGGCGGCGGATCACCGCGAAGGTCGGTGAGCACGACGTCGCGTTCACGCTGACCGAGCTCGACTACCGGGCCGATTCGCTGCGCCTGGCGACCGGCAAAGTGGGCGACGTCCGGATCGTGGCCGAGGACATCGACTGGCCGGACACCCCGCTGCGGCGGATCACCGTGCTGGCCCGCGACGTCCGGCTGAAGTCCCTGCCCTCCCCTTCGGCGACCCCGGCTTCGGTCGGGATCGACATCGCCGTCGCGGGCGACGTCCTGCGCGAGCGGATGGCCGAAGCCCGCCCCGACCTGGTCGTCACCGCGGGCGAGGACGGGCTGATCTGGGTGCGCTGGGCCCGCCGCGCGCACTGGGGCCACCTGACGCTGGAGCCGAGGGTGGACCATTCCGCGATCGTCCTGCTCCCCCGGACGCTGCACGTGCGCGGCCGCCGGTTCCGCGCGCCCGCGAGGCTGAAGCCGATCCTCCTGCCGCTGCCCGAGCTGCCTCCCGGCCTCCGCCTGACCGGCGTCGAACCCCGCGCGGACGAGCTGCTCCTGCACACCGTCGCCGACGAGTGGCCCGAACGGCTTTCCCGCATTCCGCTGACCGACCTGCTGAGCTGGGCGACCACGGCCGCCCTCACGTTGACCCTGCCCCGCCTCGGCTCGCGCTGAATCAGGCTTCGGTACCGCGGTCGCGAAGGTAGCGGGTTGTGGTCGGCCTGCTGGTTCAGCTCCGTCGAATAGAACCGCTCGGCGAGCTTCTGCGCCTCGGCTTCGAGCAGTGCCAGCTGGGTGAGCAGCTCGTCACCCGCGCTCGCCTCGGCGCCCGCCCGGCGTTTGACCGCGAACCACCAGGGCAGGTTCAGGTACGTCTGCACCGAAAGCGGCAGGTCGGTCCTGGCCAGCGTCGTGGCGGCGTGCAGCACGTCGGGGTTCGCGCTCAGCTCCCGCGGACGCGCGAACAGGCCGTCGAGGATCTCCGCGATCCGGCGGACGCTCTCCACCGCGCTGCCCGGCATCCGCCCGGCCTGCTCGGAAACCTTGCGCACCAAGGTTTCCAGCTCGGCGCGCAACCGCCCGGCCTCGGCCGCCGCGTCGGGCACCAGCCGGACGCGCTCCGGCGGCCCGAGCAGGGCCCCCACGCCGTAGAGCCCGGCGACCACCAGCGGCCAGAAGGAACCGACCACGCCGGTCAGGTACAGCACCAGCCCGAGCAGGCCGCCGACGCAGCCGACGAGGTTCTTGGCCGACCCGAGGTAGCGCGTCATTGGTAACCGCGGATGTCCTGGAACACCTTGGACAGCTGCGTTTTCCGCGCGTCGAAGACGTTGCCACCGGTCAGTTTCGCGACGCGCTGGAGCTCATCGGCGTTGCCCTCGCCGAACAGCACGGTGAACACCGGGACCCGCCGGACGTTCTCCGGCAGCGACGGGAACCGGGACTCGAACGCGCCGCGATGGACAGTCGGCGTTTCACCCGTACATCTCCCCCTACCCCAGTCATCCCCCGTACGAGGACGATCCTTCAGTCCCCCAGACTCTTTTGACGCGCGAGCCGACCCCCTGGGCGTGAACGGTTGATGAACGAACGGTGTCCGGTGTCAGCTTGGTGCCACCAGTGGCAGGAACCAGTCCTCGCAACGGATCCAGGAGCCCTTCGGGAACTCGAAGTCGCACTCCCCGCGCAGGCCGAACCCGGCCCGGCGGCACACCGCGCCCGACGCCGCGTTGACCAACGGCGGGAACGCGTGCAACTCCTCACGCGTGCCGTCGACAGCGGCGAACCTGGCCAGCTCGACCGCGGCCCTCGTCGCGACCCCGCGGCCCTGAAACTCCGGCAGGACGTGCCAGCCGGTTTCGTAGACCTCCTCACCCTCCCAGTCCTTCTCCCAGTAGCCGACGGACCCCGCGGGCTGCCCAGCCACCAGGATCACGTACATACGCCCGGCGTCCGAGCCGTTGAGCTCGAGAAACCGTTGATGGCGATCCAGCACGGCCTGTTCGGACTCGGGCCCGCCCAGGTGTTTCCACATCTCGGGCGTGTTCGTCCGGCGCAGCAGCGGCAGGTCGCCCTCGGCCCACGGCCGCAGCTCGATCAGCTCGGTTTCGGTCATGCCACGACGTTAAGCGAGGGGTCCGACAATTCCGGGGTTCCGGCTCCCGCTCGTGCGAGAGGAGGTGGTCAGGCGGGCGAGCCGGGCAGCCCCGGCACCGGGAACCACGTCCCCGACTCCCAGCGCGTGTCGCCCCAGGCCAGCCGTTCCTCGCGGCGCGGGTCGAGCTCGAGGTCGGTGTCCTCGCGGAAGATCATCACCGGCCGGGTATCGGGGCCGTAGAGCGGCCAGTCGGGGCCGTCGGCGGTGGCCACGCCGTCGAGGACGAACCGCGTCCAGCAGCGGTGGATCAGCAGGGCGGTGTGCGCGCGTTTCGGGTTGACGGCGGCGGCGTCGCCGGCCAGCGGCAGCGGGGTCTTCCAGGCCATGGTCGTCTCGGTGCCGTGGCCGCCGTCGAGCAGGTCGGGGACGCCGGGGGCGGCGATGTCGACGCGGTAGCGGTACACCGGGCCGTGCGGGCTGTGCGCGTCGGCGAGCCGCTGGGTCGGGACGCCGTAGCGCTCGTCACCAAGCGCGGCGACCCGCGCGGCCGTCAGATCCGGCAGATTTCGTTGGCGCAGATAGGTTTCAAGTAGACGCCGGGCGCCGACCGGGCCGAGGATCCCGGCGAGTACCTCGTCGGCGGGCGCGGTGACGGCCTCGGGGCCCATCATCAGCGAGTAGGTGCTGCCCTCGTTGCTGTTGGAGCCGATCAGCAGCGCCACCCCGGCGGCGCTGCCACGGGCGATCAGGTCGAGCGGCAGCTCCGGCAGCACCCGTGGGTGCATCGTCGGGCGCCACAGCCACAACGCGCTCAAACCGCCGAGAATCCGTTGCTGCGCCTCAAGGATCTCCTTACCGGGCAACGCACGCAACGCCTTCGGGTCAGGGCAGTCGAGCTCGTCGAGCAGCCGGAGCGCGACGGCCCGACCCGCTTCCGGCGTCGCGACGTGGTCGGCGCCGCCGCTACTGGAGATGGCCTGGGCGAACATCCCGGCGCTCTCGGGACTGCCCATCAGGTTGCCGACGCTCTTCGCGCCCGCGGAAACGCCGTAGACGGTGATCCGCCCCGGGTTCCCGCCGAACGACGCGATGTTGGCGCGGGTCCAGCGCAACGCCGCGATCTGATCCAGCAGCCCGCAGACACCCGCGTCCTGCTCCGCCTCGCCGAAGACCCCGCCGAGGTGCAGGAAACCCAGCGCGCCGAGCCGGTAGTTCACGGTGACCACCACGATCCCGGCGCGCGCGAACTCCTCGCCCTCGCCGACCTGCTCGCCGTGGCCCATCAGGTACGCGCCGCCGTGCAGCCAGAACAGTACCGGCCAGCCACCCTCGGGCGGTTTGCCGACGGGCGCGCAGACGTTGAGGTACAGGCAAATCCTCGTCGCAGCGCGCGGACGGTTGCGCCAGGTCCGGCGGCTGGAGCGCGTGCGGCCCGAACTCCGCGGCCACGTGCACGCCGTAGGGCAGTGCGGGCGGGCGCGGCGCTTTCCACCGAAGCTCGCCGACGGGCGGCCGCGCGTACGGGATCCCGCGCCACCGCCGGACTTCGTCGCCGGCCAGCCCGACCAGCGCGCCGCTGCCGATCGTCACCGTCGGCACCGCAGCCATCAAAGCGAGGCCTGTTCGGTGAGGGGGAGCAGCACCTCGAACCGGGTGTCACCGGGCTCGGAGGTGACGCGCAGATCGCCGTGGTGGCGCTCCACCACGATGCGCCACGAGATGTCCAAGCCCAGCCCGGTGCCCTCGCCGACCGGCTTGGTGGTGAAGAACGGCTCGAAGATCCGCTGCCGCACCTCGTCCGGGATGCCGGAGCCGGAGTCGCCGATCTCGACGACCACGCGGTCGTCCACGCGGGAGGTGCGCAGCGTGAGCGTGCCCTCCTCCCCCATCGCGCCGACGGCGTTGTCGATCAGGTTCGTCCAGACCTGGTTCAGCTCGCCGCCGTACGCCGGGATCGTCGGCAGGGTCCGGTCGTAGTCCTTGACCACCTTGATGCCCTCGCCGAGCTTGCCGGTGAGCATCACCAGCGTCGAGTCGAGGCCCTCGTGCACGTCGATCCACTGATGCGGCGCGCGGTCCATCTGGGAGTACTGCTTCGCGGCACCGACCAGCGCGGAGATGCGGGTGGTCGAGTCCTCGATCTCGCCCATCAGCATCTCGGTCTCCAGCGCGTACGCCAGCCAGCGGACGGAGGCGTCCAGGAAATTCTCGCCGACGGACTCCAGCACGTGGTCCATGCTCTCGGCGGTGAGCCCGGCCGAGACGAAGATGTTGGCGATGTCCCACCCGCGGTCGACGTCGTGGCCGTCGAGCCAGTCGCTGACCTCGTCCTCCCGGTCGGAGGCCTGCATCGCGGTCAGCTTCGGGGCCGACGCCACCTGGCCGACCAGCCTTTCCTGCACGTCGAGCAGCTGCTGAAGCAGGTCGGGGTCGATGTCCTTCTTCGCCAGCAGGGCCAACTTGTGCCGCATCCCGGCGACGCGCTCACGCAGCGAAGCCGTCGCCCGCACCGCCGCGGCGGCGGGGTTGTTGAGCTCGTGGGTCAGCCCCGCGGACAGCTCGCCGAGCGCGAGCAGACGGCGGCGCGAGCCGATCACGGCGTCGCTGTTGCGCCAGCCGAGGTACATGCCCTCCAGCAGGTGGGTCGCCATCGGGAACCAGCTGCGGAACTGCGCGGCGAACGGCTCCGCGGGCAGGGTGAGGAACGTCAGGTCGCTCACCGCGTGCACCGAACCGGCGTAACGCTGCTCGCCCTCCTGACCGACGAAGAACTGCGTCGCGCCTACGTACGCTCCGCGCTGATCAGAGCGGACGGTCTCGACCTCGTTGCCGCCGACCAGCCGCGTCATCCTCAACGCTCCCGAAAGCAGCAGGTAGAAGCAGGTCGCCGGATCACCCTCCCGGATGATCGTCGTGCCGCCGGTGTAGTGCTCCAGCACGACGTGCTCGGCCACCCAGTCCAGCTGCGGCTCGCTCAAGTGCTCGAACAGGAAGAGGGAACGCAGTTCCTCCCGCGACAAGGCCTCGCTCATTGCTGCTCCAGGTAACGGTGCACGAGGGTGACGGCCATGGCGCCTTCGCCGACGGCCGAGGCGACCCGCTTGACGGACTGGGCCCGCACGTCCCCGGCGACGAACACCCCGGGGATCGAGGATTCGAGATAGTGCGGATCGCGTTCGAGCGTCCAGCCGGGTGGTCTCTTCCCCTCCACCAGCAGGTCCGGCCCGGTGCGGACGAACCCGTGGCCGTCCCGCGAGATGTCGTCGCCGAGCCATTCGGTGCGCGGGGCGGCGCCGATGAAGATGAACAGGTGCCCGGCGGGGACGGTCTCGGTGACGTCGTTTTCCTTGTCGCACAACGTGAGTTCCTCGAGGTGCTCGACGCCGTGCGCCTTGATGACGGTGGTGCGGGGCCGGACGTGGATGTTGTCGATCGCCTCGATCTGCTCGATCAGGTAGTGCGACATCGACGCCTGCAGCGACGGCCCGCGCACGAGGATCGAGACTTCGCTGGCGTAGCGCGAGAAGAACACCGCGGCCTGCCCTGCCGAGTTCGCGCCGCCGACGATGTAGACGTGCTCGTTCTTGCACTCCGGCGCCTCGGTGGACGCGGACCCGTAGAACACGCCGCGGCCGGCGAGCTCGGCGATGCCCTCGGCCTCCAGCGCCCGGTAGGCGACCCCGCTGGCGAGCACGACGGAGTGAGCCGAGATCTCGGAGCCGTCACCGAAGGTGATCACCCGGGAGGACCCGCGGGCTTCGAGCCCGGTGACGTCGCGAGCGGTGAGCACCTCAGCGCCGAACTTCTGCGCCTGACGCCGCGCCCGGTCGGTCAGCTGGGCACCGGAAACGCCGTCGGGGAAGCCGAGGTAGTTCTCGATCCGCGAGCTGGTCCCCGCCTGGCCGCCGGTCGCCTTCCGCTCGACGAGCACGGTCCGCAGCCCCTCGGACGCCCCGTAGACGGCCGCGCCGAGCCCGGCGGGCCCGCCGCCGACCACGACGAGGTCGTAGAAGTCCTTCGCGGGCTGTGTCGACAAGCCGACAGCGTCGGCGATCTGCTGGCCGGTGGGCTCCTTGAGCACCGCGCCCTCCGGCGTGATCACCACCGGGATGTCGGCGGCGGTCGCCCCGGCGGCCTCCAGCAGGCGGCAGGCCTCCGGATCGTCGACGCCGTACCAGCGATACGGCACGGCGTTACGGGCCAGGAAGTCCCGCACCTGGTACGACGGCGCGGACCAGCGGTGCCCGACGAGTTTGATCTCGCCGACAGGCTTGTCCCCGGCGGCCCGCCAGGTCTCGACGAGCGCGTCGATGACCGGGTACAGCTTCTCCTCGGGCGGGTCCCACGGCTTGAGGAGGTAGTGGTCGACGTCGACGACGTTGATCGCCTGGATGGCGGCGTCGGTGTCGGCGTAGGCGGTCAGCAGCGCGCGGCGGGCGTGCGGGAACAGGTCCATCGCCTGTTCGAGGAAGGCGATGCCATCCATCTGGGGCATCCGGTAGTCGGCGAGGATGGCCGCGACGGCGTCCCCGCGCAGCTTGATCTCGCGCAGCGCGTCAAGCGCATCGGCCCCGGAATCGGCACGGATGACGCGATACTCCTTGCCGTAGCGGCGGCGCAGGTCGCGGGCGACCGACCGGGACACGGCGGGGTCGTCGTCGACGGTCATCAGGATCGGCAGGCTCACCGCCGCAGCCTACTGCGCCCGCTCCCACCTCTAACCGCGTCAGGTAGCGCTTGGTGACCCGGCCGCCGTAGCCGTCGATCAAGTCGGCGATGGCGACGAGCAGGCCATCCCGGCGGGAGGCAGGCAGCGCACGATGCCCCGAATGGGTCGGCAGCAGGTCGACGCACGCGGTGGTGTCACTGTCATCGCGGGCGTGATGGTGGCCCGCACCTTCGGCTTCGGCAACGCCTGGACACTCGCTCTGCGAATGGGCATCCCGGTCTGATGTCTCGCCGCCGACGGTGCCAGCCTGGCTGAGCGTGGCATCTCACGAGGTTGGTTCCGCGCTCGTGATCACTGTGCGGGTGGGCCGTCTGCCCCGGTGGTCTGTCAGGGCCTGGCATTACCAATTTTCTGGACTTGCTAGTCCATTTTTGTCGTCCTACCGTTGCCAGTGTCCGGCAGGAGACGAAGTCCGCCGTACCCCGAAGCGACGAGGAGGTGTCCCCTGCACGCGATCTTCGTGGAGCAGTACGGCGGCCCGGAGGTCATGACCTGGACCGAGCTCCCGGACCCTGTTCCAGGGCCGGGGGAAGTGCTGGTGCGGCTCGGTATCGCGGGCGTGAACTTCATGGACGTCGGAGTCCGTACCAGGCCGCTGCCCAGCTGGTCGGTCCCCGCCGTCCTGGGTGTGGAGGGAATGGGCCGTGTCGCCTCGCTCGGCGAGGGCGTGCGAGGGCTCACAGTCGGCGACCGGGTCGCCTGGTACTACCACCAGGGCAGCTACGCGGAGCAGCTCGGTCGGTCCTAGAACGCGTCTGAGAACTGTCGCAGCAGCCGCCGCTCGAAGCCTCGGGCGCCTGGCCTTCGAAGCCGCTTACCCTCCACAAAGGACGGAGAATCTGCCCATTCGTTGGCCGTGGTACCCGACTGGCGCTCGCGGCGCTGGGTGCCTTTCTGGCTTGTGCGAGCGGCCTCGATGTGCGCGCGGACGCCCTCGGCATAGACGAGCCAGCTCGACGCCCCTGCGGCTTTGGCGACGCCGAGGAAGGTGATCGGCTCGCCAGTCGCCTTCAAGTCATCCACCACGGCGAGAACCCTGGCCCGCTTGGCCAGACTGTCGCGTTTACGAGCTTCCCGGAGCACATCAGCGGGACGACGCTTGGCCGTCACCGCCTGACCTCGCCGGCGGGTCGGACCACCGGCATGGGAAGCGCTACCGGCCTGGGCACGGTGGCACCGGCGCGCAGACGCCGCAGAATCTTGCTGGCTTTCTCGACCTCGTGGCGTTCCTCGTCGGACATGGACTCCAGCTTCACCATCATCTTCTTGATCACGTTCTGGTAGTCGACGATCTCGCCTTCCCTGCCCCGGATGGTGTAGTCAGCCGTGCTCATCGCGCGGGCCAACTCCAGGTTCACCTTCAGACTCCGCACCTGGTCCTCAATGGATGGAAGATGTGACGGGTCGGGCCGATACGACGAGCACCCTGAACACTGAAGACGGATCGGGCAGGCTTTTCCTCCGGCCTTGACGTTCGACGGCTCGACGCAGTTGCCCCACGGCACGGCAACCGACCGCACCTCGGATGCTGCCGCCGAGGCCATCCGGACAGGCCACCAACGCCAACCAGCGTCACGTCGACTGGCACTTCACCACAGAAGACGCCCGCACCCGACTCCGCCACCTAATACTCCAACAGGTTAGAGGCGACAGTTTACTAGGACATCGCCCGGCAGACAGCGGCGGCGCGACCCGATATCGACTTCCACACCGTCCGCGGTTCCGATCACGGGTTTGACACCCGAGGGCGAGAAGACGAGGCCATCGAAGTCACTGCGGAGTGGCTGATCGGCAACACCGGGAGCGAGACATGACCATCAAGTCACTATTGTCTGGTCGGCAACCTGGTCGTCACCCACGAAGGCGTTCAAATCGCAGCAGACTGTGTGATCGACGATCGCGTGCGGATCGGCTACGACAGCACGATTGGCGAGCGGACGCGCCTTGCCTACGGGACTTATCTGTGCGACCGGATCACAGTCGGCGCCGACGCGACCGTGGCCGGGTTCTTTTCTGACGGAACCACAATCGGGGATGGTTCCACCGTGATGGGCGACCTTGTTCACAAGTACACCCGACCGCACGAGGCTGATGGGAGATCGACGAGGAGCCACCGGTGGTCGAAGCCGATTCTGTAGTGGGCTACGGAGCTCGCGTGGTAGGCGCGGTTCGGGTTGGACCGAGCAGACAGCTGCCGCCCCGCCCTGGGTTCACTCTTGTGTGGACTCACAGCGTGCAATGTCATCACTCATAGTGCCCATCCCGCCGGACCTCAGCCCGGCGTGTCGGGCCGAAACCCCGTTCCCTGGACAGTCCCGCTGCCCGCATTGCGGCAGTTCGTCGGCAGGCACGAGGAACTCCTCGCGGAGCCGCCGGAGGAATATCTGGACACCATGTTCAGCCCGTACAGCAGCGAATGAACAGAGCCGATGCCCCCGGTAAAGCCACCGGGGGCATCGGCTGCCGCGATACCGTGAGGTGAATTCACCTCAGTAGACCCTTATTGCGCTCGTCTCGCCAGGCAATCGCCTTGTGCAGTTCGGTCAGGTCGTGTGGCGACCAGAGCACCAGGGTGAAGAACGTGACCCCCGCGTTTGCGTACTCATCCGCCACTTCCAGACCGGCCCATTCTTGCGAACGTTCGATCTCCGAGTGGTCCCGCCCGATGATTGTGGCGTTCTCCTCAAGTATCTTGTTCTTGCGGGCAAGGGAGTCCAGTGTGTCGAAGTAGTGCCAGATGTCCGCATACCGGGCGACCAGCGGTAGCGTCTTCTTCTCCCCGCCGCCGCCGATGAGGATGGGGATCTTCCTTATCGGAGCGGGGTTGAGCACCGAAAGGCGGTGACTGATCCGCTCCAGGTTCTCGGCGAACAGCTTCATCCGCGAGCCGACGGTGCCGAACTCGTATCCGTAAGTGAGGTAGTCCTTTTCGTACCAGCCCGCACCTAGCCCCAGGATGAGTCGGCCGCCGGAGATGTGGTCGACGGTACGGGCCATGTCCGCCAGCAAGTCCGGGTTGCGGTACCCGGTGCCGGTGACCAACACACCGAGTTCAAGGCGCTCGGTCTGCTCAGCCCACGCTGTCATGACAGACCAGCCCTCGAAGTTCTCCACGTCAGGCTGGTCGCCCTTCGCGGAAATACCCTCGACCGGGTCGATCGTACCCACCGGGACGTTGAAGTGGTCGTAGCTGAAAAGAATATCCGCGCCAGCTTCTTCGATTTCGAAGACCTTGTCCCGCAGTTTCCCGTAGGTGACCCCTGTGCCTCCTTGAACCAGTTGCACACCGATACGTACTGGCTTGGTCATTATTTCCCCGCTTCAGGCCGAAGTCATAGATTTACTCTCTACTGAAAAATCTACCGACCCGGAATTGATTCGAGTATGTTTCTTTGGTGTCAGGCAGGAAAGTCCGTGCTGCGGGCCAGCGATTCCCATTCGAAGATTTCGACGCGGGAACCCTTAAGGCTCGCGGCGATGCTGTCTACCGCGTCGTTACCGAGCGGCAGCCGCAACGGGGGCTCTTTCGCGTCCACGGCAGAAAGGATCGCTGCCGCCGCCTTGACCGGGTCGCCCGGCTGGACGCCGTTCGCACCGGCAAGGGCGGAAAGGACCGGACCGACCGTGTCCTGGTAGGTCTCGTTGTTCTCGGTGAGCAGCACCCCAGGCTCGTTGAACGACGTCCGGAAGGCGCCGGGCTCGACGATCAGCACGCGGATCCCGAACGGCGCGACCTCCGGCGCCACGCCCTCGGACCAGCCCTCCAGGGCGAACTTCGTGGCGGAGTAGCCGCTGATACCGGCGAAGGAGTAGCGGCCGGCCTGGCTGCTCATCTGCACGATCGTGCCGTCGCGCCGCTCACGCATGTGTGGCAGCACCGCGCGGGTCAGCTCGACCGGGCCGAAGAAATGCAGGTCCATCAGTCCGCGCAGTTCTTTGTCACCGACCTGTTCGGCGGCGCCGGCCAAGCCACGGCCCGCGTTGTTGACCAGGACGTCGATCCGGCCGTGCCGCGCCAGGACCTCGTCGACGGCGGCGCTGATCCGCGCGTGGTCCGTGATATCGAGCTGGACGGTGGTAACGCGGTCGGGCTCGGCGGCGACGAGGTCGGCCACGGAGTCCAAGCGCCGGACGGCGGCGACCACGACGTCGCCCGCGGACAGTGCAGCTTCGGCGATCGCACGCCCGAAGCCGGAGGAGGCACCGGTGATCAACCAGACGCGTGGGCTCATAGTTCTTCGACCTCTATCAGTTGGGTGACGTTCAATGGGTGTAACAGTCCGGAGTACGCGTTCTACTCTGCATAGATATCAACAAGCGCCTTCCCGACGAGCGAGGCATCCATCACCGCGTCGTGCGCATGCGGAACTTCGGCGAACGAAAAGCGGTGCAGCGGTAAGCCCGCGTCCTCACCGACACGGAAAGCGCCGTCAGCGAGTGCGGCCGACACCGCAGCGAGGCCATTCTGTTCAGCGAGGGCCGAAATACCGTACAAATATACGCCCTGCCAGCGGAAATTGGCCATCACCGTTTCCCGGATCGGCAAGCTCACCGTACCGCTGTCAACGTTCGCGTAATATGCGACGACTCCGTTCGGCTTGAGCACCGCGAGATCCAGGGCGGCGTTCTCGGCGACGGACACCTCCACCACCTGGTCGACCCCGCCGGGAAAGACGCGGCGGATCGTCTCGGCCGCGTCTTCGGCCCGGTAGTCGACGACGTAGTCGGCTCCGGCCGCCTTCACCAGCGTCGCCTTGGCCGGACTGCTGACGGTGGTGATCACCGTCGCGCCAGCCCAGCGGGCGAGCTGGATCGCGGCGTTGCCCACCGCGCCGGCACCGCCCGCGACCAGGACCGTCCGGCCGGACAGCCTGCCGGGGGCCAGCCTCGCCGGGCCGTGTTCACCCAGGGTCAGGCAACGATGCGCGGTCAGCACCGGGATACCCACGCTCGCGCCGAGTTCGAAGGACGCGTTGTCCGGCAGGGGAAGTGCCAGTTTCTCCGGCAGCGCGACGTATTCCTGCGCTGTGCCGCCGGGGTGTGGCCTACCCGCCCACGGCCTGCCCGCGGCCCACAGCCAGACCCGTTGCCCGGTCCGGTTTTCAGCGACTCCAGGGCCGACCGCGTCGATGACTCCGGCGCCGTCGTGGTTGGGGACGTAGTCGAGCGCTTCGGCCTTGCCGCGTGCCCGGGCATCCAGCGGGTTCACCCCGGAGACGTGGACGCGCACCCGGACCTCGCCGACACCGGGGACGGGCAAGGGCCGCTCTTCCAGACTCGGCACCGTGACGCCGCCGTTGCGGCGATAAACGATGGCTTGCATAGGACTTCTCTCCAATGCCGGTCAGCCGGCGGACTGGTTGGTGAGTTCTTCGACTGACCGTAGTTCGACGGGAACAGTACGGTCACGGGCGAGCAGGCCGACCATGACGGCTCCGAGCACGGAGATCGCGGCGATGGCCCACAGGCCGACGTGCATCGCCTCGGTGTACGCCTCGGCGGCTGTCCGGCGCAGCGACTCGGCCGGGCCGGTGCCTGCGGCCACCGCGCTTGCCATGTCGCCCTGCAGCATCTGGGCCGTGACAGCGCTTGCCTCACCGGCCCCCAGGGCCCCGGTGAGGTGGGATTGGGTGACGGCGGTCAGCAGCGAGCCCAGGATGGCGATCGACACCGACTCACCGCCGAGGCGCATCGTGTTGAACACCCCGGCCGCCATCCCCGCCCGCGCCGACTCGACCGAGGAAACCGCGGCGCCGTCGAGAATGGCCAGTGACACCCCGAACCCGGACCCGATGAGCAGCAGCGGGCCGGCGAGCTCACCGGAGGTCGAACCGGGGTGGATAACGGTCAGCCAGGCCGCGCCCGCCGCGACCAGCGCCATGATCACGACCAGCAGCACGACCTGGGGGACGCGGTGCGCGATCGAGCTGACCAGCACGGGCGCGACCAGTGTCGGTCCGGTGAGCAGCACCAGCAGCAAGCCGGCGGACTGGGCGCTCATCCCGTCGACGGCCATGAAGTACGCGGGTAACGACATGAGTAGTGCGACGAACCCGATGGCCAGCAGGACGGGCATCGCGCAGATCGCCAGGAACCGCGGTTCGGCGAACAACGAGACGTCGATCATTGGATGACCCTTGCGGCGCTCGATCACCACAAACACCACCAGCAGGACCACGAACGCGGCGAACGAGCCGACGACCAGCGGGCTGCCCCAGCCCAGTGACGGCCCCTCGACCAGGCTCAGCACGAATAGGGACAAACCGAGGGTGAAGGTAACCGCGCCCGCCCAGTCCGCACCGTCGGGATGGGCGTTCTTGGATTCGGTCAGCAACGGGACCAGGGCCAGCAGCGGCAGAAGCACCACGGCGGCGACCAGGAAGAACACCCGCCAGCCGCCGAGCGAGGTCACCAGCACCCCGGCGATCAGCGGGCCGAACGCCAGCCCGAGACCGATCGCGGTGCCGAAGACGCCGAACGCCTTGGTCCTGGCAGGACCCTCGAAGGCGTGGGCCAGCAGGGCGCTGCCACCGGTCGTGGCGCAGGCCGCGCCGATGCCCGCGATCACGCGCGCGGCGATCAGCACGAAGATCGAAGGAGCGAACGCCGCTACGAGCATCGCCGCGCAGAACAGCGCGAGGCCACCGGCGAACATGCGCCGGCGCCCGGTCAGGTCGGCCAGCGAGCCACTGATCGCCATGAAGCTGGCGAAGGTCAGGAAGAACGCGTTCACCACCCATTGGGCGGACGTGAGACTGGTGCCCAGGCCCGCGCTGACGTCGGGCAGGGCGACCGCGGCACCGGTCGCGGTGACCGGCACGAGCACGATCGCGGCGCACACCACGGCAAGCGTGAGGCCGGGCCGGGTGCGGCGCCGCGTGTCCGCTGCGGCGTTGACCACCATGAATGAACCTCTCCAGACCTCGTAGTGCCTTACATCCATCAGGTTTCTGATGTATAGAAGACATGGAAGCATCTACGGGCAGCCGCCGTCAAGCACAAGACTTCTGTTCTCAGTGAGAAAGCTGATAGTTTGTTCACCGGACACGGAACACCCCGCCCGAGCATGACGAGGAGGCCACATGGGCATCGAAGAACGGATCTCCAAGGGCCTGGAGTCACGGCTGGGCACCTTCCTGAAAAGTGCCGAGCAGGCTTTGATGGCCGAGAAGAACCGGGTACTGAGGCCGTTCGGCCTGTCCGTGCCGCAGTACGCGGTGCTACACGCGCTGTCCGTCGCCCCGCTCTCAGGCGCCCAGCTGGCGCGTGTCTGCTGCGTGACCCCGCAGAGCATGGCGTCACTGCTGTCCACGATGGAATCGAAGAAGCTGGTCGAGCGCAGCCCGTCGGACGTGCACGCCCAGGTCCTGGTGGCCAAGCTGACCCGGACCGGGCACGCGACCTTTCGCAAGGCCGACGCGGCCGCGCTTGCCGTGGAGGCCAGGCTTTCCGCCGCGTTCAGCCCTGACGAGGACAGGTCCTTGCGTGCACTGCTGCGGCACGCGGTCACCACATTGTCCACCGGCTGAGTCCGGCTGTCACCGCTTCGGCGACACAGCTTTCGCCGGCACAGCTTTGGTGACACTGAGGCATACGTTCGGGACATGACGGCCGCTTGGAGGCGGTGCCGCCCGTAGCGTCCGAACTGCTGTCCGGGGCGGACCGGACGGCACGGACGAGTCCCGTCGACGACGGCTGAGAGGTGCGCTTCAAATGGACGAGCAAGTGGTGATCGTGGGAGCGGGGCCGGTGGGCACCCTGCTGGCGTGTGAGCTGCTCCAGCAGGGCATCGCGGTGCGGCTCATCGACGCCTCACGGGAACATTCGGCCCATTCCCGGGCCACGATCATCTGGCCGCGACTGCTGGAGCTGTTGCGGCACAACGACCTCACCGACCGGCTGGCCGACAATGGCCATCCGATCGACGGGGTCACCTATTTGTCACAAGGGCGCCCGCTGGGCACGGCGTGGATGAACCGGCTGCGGGACACGCCATACCCGTTCGCCGTGGCGATCAGCCAGCACGAGACCGAGCGGATCATCGAGGACCGCCTCGGTGAGCTGGGCGGGAAGATCGAACGTGGGGTGCGGCTGAGCGACCTACGGAACGCGACGGGGCCCCGCCCGGTCGCCGTGCTGCAGGGGCCGGACGGCACCACCGAGGAGGTAGAGACGAGCTGGCTCGTCGGCGCGGATGGGGCGCACAGTTCCGTGCGCAAGCTGGTCGGGTCCTCGTTCGAAGGTGCGCAATTCGACGTGAGCTTCGCCATCACCGACGCGGAGATCGTCGGCGACGCGCCGCAGAACGTGGTGAGCTATTGCTACGCACCGCAAGGCAGTCTGGCTCTGGGCCCGCTGGGTTCGGGTGTCTGCCGGGTCGCGGTCAGCGTGCCGCATCCGGAGGACGACACCCCGCCGTCACGGGAGTTCTTCCAGGCCATCGTCGACGAGCGCGGCCCCGGCCGGAACGTACTGGGTGAACTGCGGTTCAGCGCGACCTTCCGAGTGCACGCGCGGACAGCCTCCCGATTCCGGTCCGGCCATTGCCTGCTTGTCGGCGATGCCGCGCACATCATGAGCCCGGCCGCCGCCCAGGGCATGAACACCGGGCTGCAGGACGCGATCAACCTGGCGTGGCGACTCGGCGGCGTCCTCAATGGACGGCTTCCGGAGTCGGTGATCGACGGCTACGACACCGAACGCCGCGATGCCGCGCACGCGGTCGCCAAGATCACAGCGCTGCAGACGGAGTGGGGGCTGCTGCGCAAGGCGCCGCAGATCGCCGTGCGGGACGTGGCCCTGCGTGCCGCCTCCGCCGGTGGGCTGCTCCAGCGTGCGCTCGGCCCGCTGGTCGCCCAGACAGGGGTGCGTTACCCGTCCGCCGCCCGGAACGTGCTGCTCGACGCGTTCTCCGGAAAGCGGGTCCGGCCGGGCGAACGGCTGCCGGTACTACCGATGCCGGGCACCGCCGCGGCCGGGGAAGCGTCTGAGCCCGAAGTCCGGGTCGCGGGCCGTACATGGACAGCGATCAAGGCCGACGAGTTCACCGTCCTGTGCTGGCCGGGACGCAGGCTGCGGCCTGATTGGGAGGAGGTTATCCGTCGGGCGTGCCAGCTGGCCGGACCGGACGCGGTAGTCATCGAGGCACGGTATGCCGAAGGACCGTTGTCCGACGCGCTGGGCAACGACGCCATCCTTGCCGTGGTGCGCCCAGACGGCTATCTGCACGCCACCATGAGCACCTCCCACGTCGAAGCCCTCGGCGCGACGCTCACCGCCGCCCGGTCCGGCCATAGCCCGGCCTGGAAGCGCCGCGGGAAGTCTCGCGCCTGAGCCACCGTGGCAGGTGGACGAAAGGCCCCTTCGTCACCGGACGAAGGGGCCTTTGTCAAAAGACCGGTTAGGACGCGGCGCTCAACGAGGGCATCCTGCCCGCAGTACGCCAGCCATCCTCGTCGAGCAGGATGCCGCGTTGGAGCTCGCGAAGTCCCGTCGACGGCCGGACGCCCAGTTCGAGGTCGAGCGCCACACGCAGCTCCTGGAAGGCTTTCAGCGCGTCCGCACGCCGATCCGCGCGGCGCAGCGCCTCCATCAAGCAGGCGTGGAACCACTCGTTGAGCGGGTCGCGGACGATCAGGTCACGCAGTTCCGGGATGAGTTCCCGATGCCGCCCGGACGCCATCTCGGCTTCGATGCGGACTTCCAGCAGCTGCGTGTGCAGTTCGCCGAGGCGCCGCACGTGACCGCCGAGGAGCCGCCCCGTCCGCACGTTCGCCAGCGGGGCCCCACGCCACAACCCGAGTCCCTTTCGGGCAGCCGACAGGGCATTCCCCAACCGGCCGGCATTGCACAGCTGCCTGCCTTCGGCCGCCAGCACGGCGAACCGGACCGCATCGACCTGATAAGGCTCGACAGCAAGGACGTAGCCCGACGCTTCAGTTCGCACGAGCTCACCGCCGGGAACGCCGTGGTATTCGCTCAGCAGCCGCCGCAGGTGGTAGACGTGCGTCCGCACGGTGCCGACCGCCCGGGCCGGCGGGTTCTCGCCCCACAGCTCCTCGACGAGCGCGGTGGTCTCCACCGGCAAGGCCGGCCGCAGCGCGAGCATGGCGAGAATCTTCGTGATCTTGGGACCGCGGGGCGAGTGCGCACCTTCGCGCGACCGAATGGTCAACGGACCCAGAAGGTCAAACCGGATTTCGACTGCCATGATGCCGCTCCTCGTGGACTAGAACCCCCAGCGGGCGCCGAACCGGATTCTTCAACGGTTCGGCAGGTCTTCGAATAGAAGCACGCGACCTTGGTGCGATCGCGGATAGATGGCCCGCAAGGTGCACACGACTACTCCGAAGGAAGTATGTGCGCCAAGTCACGCTGAAGGCGCTGAAGCTACTCCATCCGACGCGGTAAGCTGCGGCAAGGGGACTAGAGAACTGAACAAATTCCCTCATTGTGCGACTGGGATCGCACCGAGGGAGTCACCGCATTGGCGCGGTCGCCGGATTTTCCGCAGGGTCGGCCAACGCGCGAAAATCTAACCGGGGCAGATGCTGATTCAGCATCAGTCCAGAATCCATTTTTCTCTTGGAACAGTCCACGAGAACAGGGGATTCTTTACCGGATGTAATGGGTGGGGAGGATTACCGCTTTGCATTTACTGCATATCGGCAAACAACTGGCATTGGCGATCCCGGAAGTCATCGAACGGCTGCGGAGAACGCTGGTGGCCGCTGCCAATCCACTCGGCACCGATCCCGAGCTCTGGGCGGAGTCACGAGCACACGCCACTCTGCTGCTCGAAGCCTGCGCCCGCGCGCTTGAACTACCGCTCGAACGCGTCACCGACCAGAGCCTGGAAGAGGAATTGCGCGCGTCGCCGGTCGCCGGTGGATTGTGGGTCTGCTGCCGCGGCCGGATCGTCGACGCGCTCAGCGCCATGGAGGCATTGGAACGGCACACTTTCGGCAAGGTCGTCGAGTTCTCCGCGGCTGTTCCGGTCGGCGCCCGGGCCGATGTGATCGTCGCGGCGGCCAAGGTGGTCGACCGCATCGGAGCGCTGCACGCGAAGACCGCCGCGCAGAGCTACGACGCCTACCTGCTCCAGCAGATCGAACAGGCCAATTCCGAGGACCGGGGCAAGCTCGCCCGCGACATCCACGACCACCTGGGCAACTGGCTCGTGCTGGCGTTCCGGAACCTTGAGTTGTACCGGACGAAGACGACCGAAGAGAGCCCTGCGGTCCGGTCGCATCTGGACGCGATCCACGCATCCCTCGAGCAGGCCAGCGGCTACACCCGGGGACTGGTTTCCGGCCTCCGTGCGGAAGCGCCGTTGACCAGTCTCGTCGAGGCGGTCGTCGACTGTGCCGACGCACTGAACTTCGGTGACACCACCGTGCGAGTCTCAGTGCACGGTGATGAGACCTGGTTGCCCGACCGGCATCGGGGGGAGGTCTTCCTGATCGTGCGGGAGTTTCTACGCAACTCGTTCGCCCACGCCGCCCCCGGCACGGTCGGGGTGCGGATCCTGATCAGGCCCGGCAGTGCCGAGGTGGAGGCTTTCGACGACGGTTCCGGTTTCGCTTTCGGCGAGCATCACCAGTCTCCGGGCACAGGCGGGGCCGGGCTGTCAGTCATGCGGGAACGGACCGAACAGCTCGGCGGGCAGTTCTCACTGTGCACCGAACCCGGCAAGGGCACCCGGATCCAGCTGTGGGTCCCGCTGCCCCAACGCGAACAGGCCACGACGATGGGACTCACCGTGGCCTTGCCGATCCAAGACTACATGGTGTGACAAGGGGATTCGACCGATGGACGACATTCGTATTCTGATCGTGGACGACCACACACTCTTGCGCACCGCGCTGGCCAGCCTGCTCACCAGCGAGGACGGCTTCCACGTGGTCGGGGGTGCGGGCAGCGCGGGCGAGGCGGTACGGCAGGCGGCCGAGCACCAGCCGCACGTAGTGCTGCTCGACATCGAAATGCCCGGGAACGACCACCCGCCGAGCACCGTGCGAGCCCTGCAGAACGCGGCTCCCGGAGTGAACATCCTCGTCCTCACCATGCACGACGGGGCCGCGCTCGTGCAATCCCTGCTGCCGCTGGGGATCAGCGGGTTCCTGCACAAGACGGTGCCGCACCAGGCGCTCTCTGCCGCGGTCCACGGGGCCCGTGACCCAGGTGGCCTGGTGACGGTCTCGTTGTCGGCGAACAAGCTGCTCAGCCCCGACCCGAGCGACTCCGGCCCGCTGTCGCCCCGCGAAGCCGAGGTCGTCAAACTCGCGTCCCACGGGCTGAGCAACTACCAGATCGCGCGGCGGCTCAGCATCGTCGAGGGCACGGTGAAACGGCATATGCGCAGCATCTTCGACAAACTCGAAGCCCGTTCACGGGTGGAGGCGTCGAACAAGGCCGTCGAGCTGGGACTGATCTCGCCGCCGGTGCCGAGGCCCCGGCGGCGGCGGGAGGCCGCGTCGGCCCAGTTGCCCCTGTCAGCTCAGATGCCCATCCCGATGCCTCCACCCACCGGCAGGACGGCGCCAGTGATGTAACCGGCGGACTCGCCGGCGAGGAACCGCACCGCCGCGGCCACCTCGTCGGCCGTGCCCGGCCTGCCGAGCGGGGTCATCTTCATCGTGTCGCGCATCCGGCGCTCGCTGAGGTCCTTGGTCATGTCGGTGTCGATGATGCCGGGGGCTACGACGTTGACCGTGATCTGCCGCGAGCCGAGTTCCCAAGCCAGGGAACGGGCGAAGCCGAGCAGCGCCGTCTTCGTCGCGGCGTAGTTGGTCTGTCCTGGCGAACCAAGGAAGCCCAGCGCCGAGGACATCAGCACGATACGGCCGCGGCGGGCCGCGAGCATGCCCCCCGCGGCGGCACGCACGGTGCGGAACACTCCGCGCAAGTTGGTGTCCAGCACTTCATCGAAAGCCTTGTCGTCCATACGCAGCAACAAGGTGTCACGGGTGATACCGGCGTTGGCGACGAGCACCTCCACCGGTCCTTGTTCGCGGTCGATGGTCGCGAAGGCCGAGTCCACCGAGCTCTGGTCGGTGACTTCGCAGGGCACGCCGAACAGCTCCGCAGGCGGTTCGCCGGTCCGGTAGCCGACGGCGACGCGGTCGCCGTCGGCGGCCATCGCCCTGGCCACGGCCAGGCCGATTCCGCGGGTGGCGCCGGTGACGAAAACAGAACGCGACATGGGTTCCTCCTACGATCGATGACTTGGGTTGGTTCCGTGACGAGGCGCTTGGACCACCAGGCAGGACCAGGTGAACCCGGCGCCCGCGCTGAACACGAGTGCCGCCTCACCGGGTTCCAGGACCCGCGTGCGGATCAGGTCTGCCAGCCCCGCGGCGGCATCCCCGGCGCCCAGATGGCCGGTGGTCCGGCCCAGGTCGACGAGTTCGGCGGTGAGCTGCGCCCCGAGCACCGGGATCCAAGACTCGGCGAGGGTCTTCCGGCCGAACCGTGGCAGAAACGCGTACCGCAAGCACGGGTCGTCCTGCGCCAGGCAGGCGTCCCGTAGCGCGTTCGCGACCACGGTGCGAATGCTGTGCTCGTTGATGTTCCGGAACTGCTCGCTGCCGTGTTCGTGCAGGTAGGCACGTTTCGTGGCCCGCATATCGACCCGCTCGCGGTGCGTGCGCGCGGCGGCGCCGAACGGGTCGGCACCGCGGTGCATGGCTTCGAGCCCCGGTGCCGCCACAGTCGCGATCGACCGCAACAGCAGCGCGTCGCCGGGGCCGGCCGGGGCGCTGAGCACCACCGCCGTCCCGGCGTCGCCGTACGCGACGCCGTAGTCACTGGCCCACCGGTCGAACCCGGGCTCGGCGAACCGGTCCGCCGTGCTCACCAGCCCCCACCGCGTGGATCCAGTACCCGCCGGAGCGGACAGCCGCGCGGCGATCAGTTCCAGCGCGGCCGCTCCCCCGTTGCAGACCTGCTGCACGCCCACCGGGAATGCGTCCAACGCTCCCAGTTCACGGGCGATGTAGTGCGCGGGAGACCAAAGGTCGTGACCTTGGTAGTACATCCACGCGTGCGCGACGACGCTCAGCTCGGCCGCGTCGAGTTCGGCTTCCTTCAACGCGCTTCGCGCCGCGCATACCGCCATGTCCGGTGGTGCGTCGACGCCCGCGACCGGAACCGACCGATGTCCTAGGTCCTCGGCCTGCCGCCCGCGCAAGCGTCCTTCCAGGACAGCCGATTCCGCCGTTTCCACCTGGTGCGGCAGCCAGAGCGTCGCCGAGGTGATGCCCACCGGATCGACTGTTCTCACTTCGCTGCCCCTTTCGCCGAATTCCTTGCCGTGCTCGAACATCATCGACCAGTGGGATCAAAACCGGATCAAAACCGGATGAAAGCACTGGTGTCACTTTGGGAGTGCTTGCCGAAACGGGCCGGCTGGTATTTGATTCGATGGTGCGGATAAAGGGGATGGCGCTCTCTGCGGCTTCGCCTGCAACACCGCGCACGAAGACCTTTCCGACGCTCTCTCGTTCAACAAAGGAGAAAACAATGAGTGAGACCACAATTTCCGAAGAACTGCGCGAGAATGTCCGCTCTATCGTCGCCGACGTGCTCGAAGTCGAGCCGGCCGAGCTGACCGACAACGGCAGCTTCGGTGAGGACTACGACGCCGATTCCCTGTTAATCATCGAGATGTTCGCCCGGTTCGAACGCAACCTCGGGATCAAGATCCCGCAGGGCGACCTGGTCGAGCTGGACAATCTTCCCGCTGCTTACGCGCTGGTCGCGCAGCACAGCGCGCAGGAGCAGGTCAGTGCCTGAACGGGCCGCACGCCGGGTGGTCGTCACCGGGCTGGGGGCAGTGAGCAGCCTCGGCCTCGGTGTCGAGGCGCTCGTCGCCGCTGTGCGCGCGGGGCGCAGCGGAATCGGCCCGGTGGAACAGTTCGACGCCAACGGATTCGATCATACGCTGGCCGGGGAGGTACGGGACTTCGTCGCGGACGACCACCTGCTGCGCACCGATCCGGCCCGGTGGGGCCGCTCCGGCCAGTTCGCCGCAGCCGCCGCCAGGATGGCGGTGGCGGATGCCGGGGCCGACCCACGCGCGCTGAGCGCCGGACGCACCGCGAGCTGTTTCGGGACCACCAACGGCGAGTCGCAGGTGATGGAGCGCCTGGCGGCCGAACTCGTCGCCCACGGCCCCGGTGCCGTCCGCCCTGAGCTGGCGGACCAGGCGGACGCCGGACGCATCGCCACCGCGGTCGCCGCCGAACTCGACCTCGGCGGCGAAGCACTCACGTTCGGCACCGCATGCGCCGCCGCAAACTACGCCATCGGCTACGCGTTTGATCTCCTCCGCAACGGACGAACGGACGCCGCGCTGTGTGGTGGGGCGGACGCCTCGAACCGCGCCACACACGCAGGGTTCCACCGGCTCGGCGCGCTCGCCCAGGATGTCCCACGGCCATTCGACGAGGAACGCGACGGGATCGTCACCGCCGAAGGCGGCGTGGCCCTGCTGCTGGAAACGCTAGAAGCCGCTCTCGCACGCGGCGCCCGCATCTACGCGGAGATCCTCGGCTATGGCGTGACCTGCGACGCGAGCCACATGACCAACCCCGACACCGCGTCCATCGCCGAATGCATCCGCCTCGCCCAGCGCGACGCGGGAATCAAGCCCGAAGAGGTGGACTATATCTGTGCCCACGGCACGGGAACACGCGCCAACGACTCGACAGAGGTGGCCGCGGTACGAGCGGTGTTCGGCGACACCCCGCCGCCGATCAGCTCGATCAAGTCGATGCTGGGACACACGATGGGCGCGGCCAGCGGTTTCGGCGCACTCGTCTCGTGTGCCGCCGTGCACGAGGGTTTCCTACCGCCGAACGCGACGCTGCGCACAGTAGACCCGCAGTTCGGTCCCGGCGTGGACGCAGTCGGGAGCGTGGCAAGGAAGGCGGAAGTGCGGATCGCGCAGAACCACGGATTCGCTTTCGGCGGCAACAACGCCATCACCCTGTTCGGCAAAGTGACCAACTGATGACCGCCACTTTCGCAGGTTCCCCGCATTCGGTCGCCGATATGTCCATAGTGGACATCGTGAGTTGTGGCGTATTCAGCGCAGCGGGCCGGGGCCTGGCTCCGCTAGCCGAGGCTCTGGTGTGCGGGACAACCGCCCTGCCCGCCGATGCCGTCGAACCCGACTGGCCGCCGGTCGAGGTACGTCCGCTGGGCGGCTTCGACCCCGGCGCGCTGCTCGGCCGCAAAGGACTCAGCAGGCTGACCCGGACCGACCAGCTCGCCATGGCCGTCTGTGCCGACGCGCTCGTCGGGCCGGGCCCGACCGACACAAAACCGGCTTACACGGACCCCGCGCACACCGGGATCGTGCTGGGCACCGCGACGGGCAGCACCGCGGCGATAGTGGACTTCTTCCGCGACACCCTCGAACAGGCACGCCCGTACATGGTCAACCCCGCGCACTTCCCCGGCACACTGATGAACTCGGCCGCTGGGAAGACCGCGATCAGGCAGGGACTGACCGGGCTGAACGCGACCGTCTCCGGCGGCGCGATGGCCTCGATGAACGCGCTACGGTACGCGCGTTCGATGCTCATTGAGGGCCGCGCTCGACGGCTGGTCGCGGGTGGTGTGGAGGAACTGTCCCTGTTGGCGGCGTGGGCCTGGCACCGCGGGCTCGGGCTTGCGACCCGCAGCGCGCTCGCCGAGGGGGGCGCGATGTTCGCCCTTGATGCCCCTGGGGGCAAAGGTCCTGTCCTGGGCAGGTTGCTGGCCGGAGAAAGCAGCTTCAGCGACCCGGCCAAGGGGCTGCCCGTCGTGTCCACCCAGCTCGCCGCATGCGTCCGGACGGCACTGGAACACAGCGGTCTGGCACCCGGAGACGTGTCGGTGATCGTCCCCGGCGCCGGTGGACGGCGAGGCTGGGCGGCGGTCGAGGAGCGTGCGCTGCGGGCGGTCTTCACCGGTGCGGCCGTCCCCCGCCTGCACACACACCATGTGCTCGGCGAAACGTACTCAGCCGGTACGGCGCTGAACCTCGCAGCGCTGCTGGCCGGCTGGCGGCAGCCCGCCGCGGAAAGTCGTGCGGACGAGCGGCATGTCGCCGTGCTGACTTCAGTCGGCTTCGACGGGTCGGTCGGCTGCCTCGTCGTAGCGCATCCCGATTTCACCTGATCCTGGAGGAACATATGGAAACCACGCTCGTCCCGACGCCGTCCGCCCTGTCCTACGAACAGACCGTGCCGCGCGGGCTGGTACATCGGTGGTCGCTCTCGGAGGTATTCCTGACCGACTACCATGACACGGACAGCGCGGGATTCGCCTGCGCCGCCCAGCTTCCCTTGTCTCACGCCTACTTCCGCGACCAGCCGGACCTGCATGAGTGGCAAGACACTCTCAACGTGCTGGAGGCAGGGCGGCAGGCGGTGACCTATGCGGCGCACATCAACCAGGGCGTCCCGCGCGACACCACGTTCATGGTCACCGCGTGGTCGCTCGACTTCACCGACGCGGCGGCACTGGCCTGCGGCGAACGTCCCGGTGAGCTCCGCGTCGACGGCGCCGTGACCGACCGCCGGGAGCGTGGCGGTCACGTCCGTCTGCTGGCGTTCTCGATGGGCCTCGTCCTGGACGACAAGCCGCTGGGAACGCTCACCATGGACGTCGGCTGCACCCCGACCGAGCAGTACCACCTGCTGCGCCGGATGCAGCGCGGGACCGAGGTGCCCAGCGCGTTCACCCAGTCGGCCGAGCCATTCGGCGAGCCGGTGCTCCCCGCCGACGTCGGCCGCGTGAACCCCGCCAACACCGTGCTCGACGGCGTGCGGTCCACCGTGGACGTGCTCACCGCGACATTGAGCCCACGCACGTTCGCGAACCGCAGCATGTACGACCACCCGTACGACCACGTACCCGCGATGGTGCTCAGCGAAGCCGCGCGGCAGTGCGCGCTCTTGCTCTCGGTCGAGGGTTCGCACCCGCACCGGGTGCTACGACTGGACGGGAAGTTCCTCAAGTTCGCCGAGCTCGACAGCCCGGTGACGCTGACCGCAAGGGCGACCGGCGAAACCAGCGCCTACCGGATGACGGCCGAACAGGCCGGGGCCGAGGTCGCCGAGGTCGACGTCCTCCTCGGTTGAGTAGACGCCGCCCCCTATCCGTCAGCACTGTTCCGGCCAGGAGGCCAGCATGTCTTCAGCGACTAGGACGTCGATGGCCTTTTTCGACGTCGACGAGACGCTCATCTCGATCAAAAGCATGGTCGACTTCTACGACTACTTTCTCAAGGCGGCGGGCCACAGCCCCGAAGAACAGCGGCAACTGCACGAAGCGGCGCGGGATCTGCTGCGTCCCGGCCTACCCAGGGAACAGCAGAACCGCCTTTTTTACCGCAGGTTCGCCGGCCGCAAGGTCGCCGAGGTCGCCGCCGCCGGACAGCACTGGTTCGAGGAACGGCTCAAGGGAGGAAAGTTGTTCCATACCGATGTCCTCGACGCGCTGCACGCACACCGGGCGGCGGGGACGACCGTGGTGCTGGTCTCAGGCTCCTTCTCCGCCTGCCTCGACCCGGTCAGCGCCCACTGCGAGGCAGACCTGGCCGTCTGCACCGAGCTTGGGGAGCGGGATGGGATCTACACCGGCGAGGTGACCCGAGCAATGATCGGCGATGCGAAGGTCATCCTCGCCTGCGAGCTGATCGCCGAAGCCGGGACAACGGCGGCCGGCTGCCACGCATACGGCGACCACGCCTCCGACCTCGGCCTCCTGCGGCTGGCCGGCCACCCGGTGGTGGTCGGCACCGATCCCGGGATGCTGACCGTGGCACGGGCGTCCGGCTGGGCACTGCTGCCCGGGACACCGGGCTGACATGGCGATCAACCGGGAGTTCATCGGCCGCACCTATCCCCCGACCAGGCCTTACGAGGTGGGCAGAGAGAAGATACGCGACTTCGCCGCGGCGCTCGGCGAAACCGGCTCCGACGGCATCATCGCGCCGCTGACATTTCCCGTCGTGCTGTCGATGCGCGCCGAACAGCAGGTGCACCTCGACCCGGAACTCGGGCTCGACTTCAGCCGCGTGGTGCACCGGGAACAGGAGTTCATCCCGACGCGCTCGATCCGCGCGGGAGACCGGCTCACCGTGGTCGTCACCGTCCTGGACGTGGCCGACGCCGGGGGCAACGACGCCGTCACCACCCGTGCGGACATCCGCACGGTGGAAGGAGAGCACGTATGCACAGCAGTGTCGACCATGGTCGCAATGGCGCCCGGGTGAGCGCACCCGGCTATACGGACGTTGAGCCCGGCCTGCGGCTGCCGGACCGCGAGTTCGCCGTGGGGCGGCGGGACCTGGTGCGATACGCCGGTGCGTCCGGGGACCTCAACCCCATCCACTGGAACGAGCGCGCCGCAAATGAGGCGGGCCTGCCCGGCGTCATCGCCCACGGCATGCTCACCATGGGCCTGGCCGCCCGGACGGTGACCGAGTGGACGGGCGGGCCCGACGCAATCGCCGGGTACCGCGTCCGCTTCCGCCGTCCCGTCCAGGTCCCGGACAGCGGACAGACCTTGGTGGTCGTGTCAGGAGTGGTCACGGAGAAGCTCGAAGGGCGCCGCGTCACAGTGGAACTGACTGTCCGGTGTGGACCGACAAAGGTGCTGACCGCGGCCAAGGTCGTCGTCCAGATGCCCTAGTAGTGTGTCGCTGCTTAGTTGTGGTGCCTGTGGCTGGGGGGCTGTTGTCCGGCAGGTTACTTTCCTGCCGGACAAGGACTGTTGCTATGGCCTCACTGTTGAAACGGCCGGTCACGTTGTCGGCGTGGGATCGTGAAGAGTTGATCCGGCTGAGCACCACGGGTGTGCGTTCGGCATCGGCGATCAGGCGGGCGCGGGTGCTGCTCGCACTCGACACCTCGGCGGGCGAGCCTGATCCGAGAGACGTGATCGCGGCCCGGCTCGGAGTCTCGGGCGAGACGCTGCGACTGGTCGCCAGGCGGTTCGCCGAGACCGGCGGCGATGTCCTTGCCACGATCTCGCGCAGAAAACGTGACCTTCCGCCGGTGCCGTCCCCGGTGACCGGCGAGGTCGAGGCCCGGCTGATCGCCCTGGCGTGCTCACAGCCACCGGCCGGGCATGCCCGGTGGTCCCTGCGGTTACTGGAAAAACACGTCGAACTCACCGAGGACATCCCGAACCTCGACCACTCCACCATCGGCCGGGTCCTAAAAAAACGGAACTGCGCCCTCACCTGAGGAAATGCTGGAACATCCCACCACGGGCGAACGCGGAGTTCGCCGCCCGCAGAGAAGACGTCCTCTCCGTCTACGCCAGGCCGCACAATCCCGCCCGCCCGGTCGTATGCAGGGACGAGAAAGCATTCCAGCTACGCCCGCGACCCGCTCCCCGCCCGGCCAGGCCGAGACGCCTGCCAGGACAGCGAATACGTCCGGTGCGGCACCTGCTCGAACTTCGTGTGGACAGAACCCCTGCAAGGATGGCGCCATGTCCACGCCCTGGCCCAACGAACCAAGATCGACTGGGCCGGGCCGGTCAAACAACTACTGACCGTCGACTACCCCGACACCGAGACCGTGGTGCTGGTCATGGACAACCTCGGGCACCCACAGCATCGCCTCGCTCTACGAAGCCTTCAAACCCGCCGAGGCCTTCACTCCCGCCCAGCGCCTAGAGATCCACCACACCCCCAAACACGGGTCCCGGCTCACCATCGCCGAAATCGAACTCTCCGCGCTATCGCGGCAATGCCTCGACCGCCGCATCGGCGACCTCGACACCCTCAACACCGAACTCGCCGCCTGGCAACACGCCATCAACACAGAACAACGCCAAGTCCGCTGACAGTTCACCATCGACGACGCACGCGTCAAACTCCACCACCTATACCCCAAAAGTTAGCCGCGACAATCTACTAGCCGGGGTCCTGACTTGGACAAAGGGGCACCACCCAGCGCGGTGTTGAACACCGTGGACGTTGACCGGCACTCCGCTGGAGGGGTAGACCCTGGAGGACGCCGTCGCCGACCTCGGGATCATGCTGCACGAGCGGTGGTCGATCTCATGGAGGTAGCTGCCCAAGTTAGCCGCCGGAGAGCAGGTCGGCGGGCAGCCAGTACAGGCCGAGCCGTCCCCGGCCGGTAACCGGCTCGTCGAACAGCAGGGGATCGGCCAGCACCCGGTGGTAGGGGTCCCGGGATACGCGTCAAACTTGCCAAGCGAGCAGGTAGTACCTGGTCAGGTGTTTGTGCGAACGGTGCGGTCACGTTGGCCGCTGTGCTTCAGATGAGGGGGTGTCCGTCTCGTTGCGAGCGGCCGAGCAAGCCGCCCGCGATCCTGCGGAGCCGGCCGCCCGGTTCCGGTTGTTGCGGCGTCGACTGGAATGCCCGGTACCGCTGTTTGGTGACGCACACGATGACGGCGTGCATGAATTTCTCGCGGTCGGGCACTTGCACTGCCCAGCGTTCGTCGGTACGCGTATTCCAGAGCACGCCCGTTTGGTGTCCGCTCATCACGAGGTAGAGCGCCAGCTGCAGGAACATGGCGCGGTCGAGTTCGGAGACGAACTTCAGCTCGTAGACCTGGCCCTCGTGCACGGCGTCGGCAACACCGACGAACGTGATCGGTGTCGCCGCCGGTGCTGCGACAGCTGTTCCGGATAAGTCCATCGGCACCTGCGCTGCGCAGTCGCGGGGAAGCTGTGTCGCTAGCCGTCTGGTCAGCGCGTCGCGCACCTCGCCGCTGACTTTCCGGGTGACCTGTTCTGCGTAGCGCATCTGGTCTGTGTCGACGGCGGTCAGCAGCAGCGAGTTGTCCCAGGGGTCTTCGGTCAGCTTGCCGCTGAGCTGCTTCGCGATCGGTTTGGGGTTGAGGATCACTTCGAGGGAGGGGTTGTACCTGTCGAAGAACACCGCTTCCTGGTATTGCCCCACCACGGGGGAGAGGTCGATCAGCCCGTCGACGCGGTCGATGGTGATCTCCTCGCCCGCGCCGTCGTCGAGGCGTCGCCTGTCGAGCAGGTCGACACAGGCCTGGAGGTTCTCCGCGTAAGTGAAGTCGAAGCAGTCCGACGCCAGCAACGGCTTGTCATACATCGGCAGGTCCTCGGTCAGGAGCTGCGTGAATCGCTGTATGGGGATGAAGCCGATGCTGTTGGGTTGCCGGTGAGCATGTTGTGACCGCACGAAGAGGACGTCGTGCTTTCCCCGGGAGGCCGCGACCAGGAACACGTTACGCAGGACGGTTGTGTCGACGTTCGGGAAGCCGCAGCGCATGTTCCACATGGCCTCGTCGTAGTCGAACACCACGCTCGCCGGGCGTTCCAGGCCTTTGCTGGAGTCAAACGTCGTGAACACCGCGGTGTCGTCGTTGTAGGTCACCGAGGTGTCGCCATCCCGGATGGAGGCGTAGACGGTGTCCTTGTTGAAGATCTCGCCATGATCGCGTTCCAGGTGATTCAACGCCTCGGCCATCTGTCCGTTGCGTCTGCCCAGACACAGCAGGTCACCGGGCTTCTTCGCTCTCATGAAGTCGAGTGCCTCGTGGTAGGAGACGTACCGGATCGTCTGGTCGGGGTTGACGCCCACCACCGGCTTGTTCCATGCCTCGCTGAGCAGCGCGCCGAGTTCCCGGCCGGCCCGGAAGGACTGCGTGAACGGCATCAGTTCAGCCTGCCGGGTGATTTCCCGGGCGAAGCGTTGCACGTCCAAGGTCGTGTTCGAGTGCACTTTCTGAGCCAGGTCGCCGACCAGCACGGTCTGCATGGACGGGTTCAGCGACTTGATGTTGCGCAGCAGCTGCGCGTATTCCTCGTTGATGTCCTGGTACTCATCGACCACGAGCAGGTCAAACCTGGGGAACCATGCCGAGAGCTGGTGAACGCCGCGTTGAACCGTCGGAGGGATTCATCAAGACCGCACTTGATGCCCGCCCTGATCAGCGAGGGGTACACGATGCCGTGGTAGTTCTGGACTTTCGCGTGTTTCACCCGGCGTTGCGCGTCGGCTTTCAACAGCTTGCTGTAGGTCAGGTACAGCACCTTCCGGTCCCGGCCCACTTCGGTGCACAACGCCTGGATCGCCGTGGTCTTGCCCGATCCCACCGTCGCATCGACGATCACATCCTGCCCCGCCCGCACCGCATCGATCATCCGCCGCTGTTCGCCACTCAACGGCACCGGCGACACCGTGGTGTTACGGCCATGACTCCCGCGCCGGCCCGATGTTCGGTTCGGATTCGTGGCGGCGGCAAAGTCCGGGCAGGCCGCCAGTTGTCTCCGCAGCACCGCCTCGCCATCAGCCCGCAACGCCGGCCGTAGTTGCGGTGGCAGCAGCACCTGGCACCGTGCCTGCAGCGCACGAGGCGTGCGCTGCAACGTTCCCGCCAGCACGTCCAGCGCCACACCGCGCCGGAGCCCGTCCAGCAGTATCGCGGTGTCCTCCGCCGACCAGGCCGCGCCCGCGCGGCGCGGTGCGGACCCTTCGCCCTCGCTCCGGCTCTCAGTAGTCACCTCGTCACGCTATCGACAACCAGTGACACATGTGCCGGTTTCGTGAATAACGGGTACGCCGGGCTCTGAGGTTCCCGGGGGATCGTGAGTCCCGACTTCTCCACCGGAGCGCCGGCGACGTTGTCGGGGTCGGATCCGCCGAGCGCGCTGCAGCTGCTGGTCAGGGCCAGCGCGACCGCCAGGACTGAGCCGAAAGTCGTGCGTTTCGCGGTGAGCATGCGTGCTGCTCCTTCGTGGATGGGGTGGGAGCCGGGATGGGTCAGGCGCGCAAGATCGCGATGATCGGCACCTCGCCGGGCACGACGGTGTTCAGGGTGAGCGGGTGGAAGCCGGCCAGCACAGACCGAGATCCGCGTGACCGTCCTCCAGAGTGGCTATCTGGGGGGGTGTGCATGAGCACCGGGCGCCACGGTGGATCGGGCAGTCGGCGCCGCGACGATGCCGACAACAGCAACGGAAGCATCAATTGACCGAGTTTCGGGGTGTGCGCGACCACGAGATCCGAGGCTGCCCAGCGCGCGTTCTCGTGGGCCCGCGCCAGGCTCGTGAAGGGCTCCCGTATGTCGCCGAGCAACCGCAGTCCGGGCACAGTGAGGCTCACCCGCCGGCTCGAGCGGTCGAACGGTGTCCCCCGACCCGGCCGAGCGCCGCGATCGCTTCACTCACACTGGCCGGGTGTAGGTGCGACCGGTCCGCGGTGCGGCCTAGTGCAGTTCATCGGCGACAGCGAGAAAACACTCCAGCGGCCTCAGGTTCATCCTCACCATCGCCGCTCTCCTCGTACATGTCAGGCCGACTCGTGCCCGGGATCAGCTGAGGCGGGCCAGCCGGGGAAACAGCCGGGCGCAGTTGCCGGTGGTGAGCGCGCGCCAGGTGGTGCCCGCCGGCTGGGGTGCCGCGTCGATGTCGGCCAGTTGCGCGTCGACCGCGGCAGGCGGGGTCCAGCAGTAGTCACTGCCGTACAGCAGCCGTTCGGTGCCGAACGCGCGATCGAGGGCCGGGATCTGGTGTGGGAAGGGAGTTCCCGCCATGTCGAACCACAGCCGGGAGACCTGCTCCGGCAGCGGTGGGACATCGGGCTCCGCGGGTCCGAACATGCCGCGAAACAGCTCCATGCGCTCGGCCAGCAGGGGCAGCACCCCGCCACCGTGGGTGAAGATCCACGGGATGGCGGGGTATCGCTGTAGCACTCCGGCGAAGGCCAGATCGCTCACGGCGCGGGCGGAGTCGAACAGGAACTCCAGCATCGGCCGTGGCCGGCCGGATGCGATGGTTTCGGCGTGCGGTGGCGACGTCGGGTGGACGAATACCGGGGTTCGGCGCCGGTCCAGCTCTGCCCATAGGGGGGCGTAGCGGGGATCGCCCAGATACGCGCCCGCGGTGTTGGTCTCGACGGTCACGCCGTCACAACCGAGGTCATCGACGGCGTGAGCCAGCTCGCCGAGTGCACCATCCACATCGGGCAACGGGAGTGACGCGAAGTGGCCGAAGCGATCCGGGTATGCCCGGCAGATCTCAGAGCCGGTGTCGTTGACGTGCCGGGCGAGTCGGCGGGCCGCCTCGTCATCGCCGAAGTGTGTGCCGGGTGAGGAGATCGACAACAGCGAGGTGGCGACGCCCCAGTGGTCCATCAGTGTCAGGTGCCGTTCGGCGTCCCAGGTGGGCCAGCCGGGCATGCCGTCTGGTGACTGGTGGCCGGCGGCGTGGGCGGCGGCGACGTACTCCGGGGTGAGGAAATGCGCATGCACGTCCACCAGGGCGGTCGTGGTCATCGATGCGCCACGTCGACCTCGGCGCCGGCGGCCCAGATCCGCCGGATCGTGGTCGTGGCTTTGATGTCCAGGGACGGGTCGCCGTCGACGAGCACCAAGTCCGCGCGCAACCCCGGCCGCACGCTGCCGCGGTCGGGGAGGCCGAAGTGGTGGGCGGGCAGCACCGTCGCCGCACGCAGCGCATCACATTCGGTGAGCCCGGCCTCGACGAGCAGGGCTAGTTCGTGATGCAGGCTCGATCCGTGAATGACGGGGTTGGGCAGCGGCGCCGGTCCGGAGAACGCGTCGGTGCCGGCGAGGATTGGCACGCCCGCTGCGTGCAGTGCAGCGACGCTGTCGCGGCTGTAGGCGTAGTCCTGACCTTCGGGCCGCACCCCGGTGATCACCGCCTCCATCATGGCCAGGGTAGGGACAGCGATCTGGCCTTGTTCGACCATCTGGGCCACGGTGTCGGCGTCGAGGACACCGTCGCGCGGGACGTGGGTGACGACGTCGGCGCCGGCCCGGACCGCGCGGCGGTAGGCGTCGAGTGACGAGGCGTGCGCGACGGTGAGCTTTCCGCGGGCTTTGCCTTCGGCCACGACGGCGTCGATCGTGGGCTGATCGAGCAGGTCGCCTTCGATAACGACCTTGATGTAGTCCGACCCCTCGGCCACCCGGCGGGCGACGAACGGCGCGGCCTGCCCGGGCGCGGTGAGGATCGCCTCCGCCGGCATGCCGGGCATGCGGGCGTGGTTGCCGTCCGGGCCGATGGCCGGCACGCCCGCGCTACGGATGTCGGGAACCCGGCCACGGAAGGAGTCCACGCGTTCCTTCGGCCAGCACGCCATGTCCAGGGCCGTGGTGACGCCGTGCTCGGCGAGCTTGCGCAGGTCTTCTGGGAAGATCAGGTGGACGTGGGCGTCGATCAGGCCCGGCAGGACGGTGGCGCCACCGCCGTCGACGACCTGCCCGCCCGCGGGTTCGTTGCCGATCACGGTCCCGTCGATGGTCACGGTGGTGGGTTCGGTCAGTCCGGTGCCGTCGAAGACGCGGACGTTGGTCAGAATTGTCTTGGTAGTCATGAGCCCTTCTTGGGTGGCCAGCTGTGGAAGCAGTCGGGAAAGTCGTCCGCGACGGGGGCTGTCGCGGTTCCCGAGAACGTAGGTGTGCAACGGGTCGGACGCCCGGAAGCCGGTCAGCGCGTCCGGGTGGATGTCGATGTGCCCCGAGGTGAGGTCGCCGACCGGCGGGCCGAGCCGGTGTCAGGCGACGGTTGCGGACTTGGCGTTTCCGCGGGTCCGTCGAGTCATGGCGGGTCCGTCGCCGGTACCGGTCACGGTGCCGGCTCCGCGGCACTGTCCCCGAGAAGCGCGAGGCTGGTGTCCATCAGAATCTGCCGGGTGCGGTTGACGTGCGCCTCGAAGCGGGCCGCCGCCTCGTCGGCGTCATGAGCAAGTGCCGCGTCGACCAGGCCCTGGTGCTCGCCGGCCACGTCGCGGTGGTCCTCCAGGGTGCCGGGGCCGGACCAGGCACGGTAGAGCTCGGCGGCATCGGACAGGCGCGTGCAGATGTCCAGCAGCACCGCGTTGCCGCACGCCTGGATCAGCGTGTGGTGGAACTCCAGATGCGCCCGCGCCCATTCCTCGTTGCGGCGCTTGGGTGCCCCGGGTAGGAACATCGGCTTGCCGGCGAGCCGGTGGTGCGCGGCCAGTACTTCGGATTCCCACGTCACGCCGCCGCGCCGTACCGACAACCGCAGCGCGGCCCCCTCGTTGACCACGCGGGCCTCGGTGAGGTCGGTCAACGCCTGCAGCGACAGCGGCATGACCCGAAATCCGCGGTTGCGGTCGATCTGGACCAGGTCCTTGGCCGCCAGCAGCCCGAGGGCTTCACGCACGACGCTGAGGCTGACGGCGAACCGATCACCGAGCCCCGCGGGCTTGAGTCGCTCCCCCGGAGCCAGGTCTGCGTTGAGGATCTCCGACCGCAGCCGGGAGTACACCAGCACGGCCAGGCTCTCGCCACCCGCTCTCTTCGCCATAGTTCACACTCTAACACACTCTAAGGACAATAATCGATTCTTATGTTGACAGTCGCCTCTGCCTAGCAGAGTATGAGGGGACCGACGGTGGTGGGCTCCGACGACGAGCCACCCTCGCCACCGGGCCACCGTCTGCTCATCGACCGAAGGGTTCCTCGATGCGGATCGCCAATCTCGCTGGACGGCTTGTCCTCGTCACTGAGGTCGGCGCCGTCGATGTCGAGCGCGCCAGCAACCAGCGCTTCTCCGCCGATCCCGACGCGGTGTATGCCCGTTGGGAGGAGTTCATCGGCTGGGCCCGCGAAGCGGGGCACGAGAACGCCACGTCCTTCGACGACGCCGATCTGCGAGCCCCCGCGCCGAGCCCGGCGCAGGTGTTCGGGATCGGCCTGAACTACCGCGATCACGCGGCTGAAGCCGGGCTCGATCTGCCGGACTCGCCCACGGTGTTCACCAAGTTTCCCAGTTGCCTGACCGGCCCGTCCGGTCAGATCGCGCTCACCAGTCCTACCGTGGACTGGGAGGTCGAGCTCGTCGCCGTGATCGGCCGGCCCGCTCGCCGGGTGCCTGCCGAGCGCGGCTGGGACCACGTCGCCGGGGTGACCATCGGGCAGGACCTCTCCGACCGGACGCTGCAGCTGACCGGGCCGGCCCCGCAGTTCAGCCTCGGCAAGTCCGCCCCCGGGTTCGGTCCCACCGGACCGTGGCTGGTCACCCCCGACGAGTTCGCCGACCCGGACAATCTGGAGCTGAGCTGCGCGGTCAACGGCGAGTCCGTGCAGAAGAGCCGGACCGGCGAACTGATCTTCTCCGTCCCGGAGCTCGTCGCGCGGCTCTCGGCGATCCTGCCGCTGCTACCCGGCGACCTGATCTTCACCGGCACCCCCGCCGGTGTCGGCATGACCCGCACCCCACAGCGGTTCCTCGCCGCGGGCGACGAACTGGTCAGTACCGTCGAAGGCATCGGCACGATGCGCCACCGGTTCGTGGAGCCGTCATGACCACTGTGGACGGACACCGGTTCCGCGCGGTGATGGCCGCGGTCTGTGCCCCGGTCACCGTCGTCACCACCACCGGCGCCGACGGCGGCCCGCGCGGCGCGACGGTCAGCTCATTCACCTCATTGTCGCTGGATCCACCGCTGGTCAGTGTCGCCTTCGACCGGCGCTCGGCGTTGCTCGCCGAGATCCAGGTGGCAGGCCGGTTCGGCGTGAACCTGCTCGGGCACGGCCAGGACGATCTCGCTGTCCGGTTCGCCACCCGCGGGGCCGACCGGTTCGGCGGCGAGACGGCGTGGTTCACCGACGACGGGCTGCCCCGGCTGCGCGACGCCGCGGGCTGGGTGGCCTGTGACCTGGAACGGACCATCGAGGCCGGTGATCACCTGCTGCTGTTCGGCCTGGTCACCGATCTGGGCCGTGCCGACCTGCCGCCGCTGGTCTATGCCCATCGCACGTTCGGCACCCACTCCCGCTTCGCTGAGCGGCCCCGCCCGCTCATCACCGACCAGATCGCGGCCTGCGCCCGCTGACCCGCTTGGAAAGGACAACGCCGTCATGACCCTCGCCACCGAACAACCCACGCCCACCATCGAGCAGATCCTCACCCGGATCGCCGACATCCAGCCGCTGCTCGAACAGAACGCCGCCCAGGGAGAAACCGACCGCCGGGTGGCCGAGGAGAGCATCGCCGCCCTGACCGAGATCGGCGCGTTCAAAATCGCCCAGCCCCGCCGCTACGGCGGGTACGGGCTGCCGGTCCGCGCGATGCTCGACGTTTCCGCCGCGGTCGCCGAAGCCGATGGCGGCACCGCCTGGGTCGTCGCCTTGAGCAACGTCTGCGCCTGGCTGGCCGGTCTGTTCAGCCGCCAGGCCCAGGACGACGTCTGGGGTGCGAACCCGGACGCGAAGGTCTCCGGTGTCTTGTCCACGACCGCCGAGACGAGCAAAGTGGACGGTGGCTACCGGGTGACCGGCCGCTGGTACTACAACTCCGGCTCGTGGCACGCGGACTGGGCGAGCCTCGGCATCCCGCTGACCAACGAGGACGGCGAGGTCGTCGACCAGGGCATGGCCCTGCTCCCCCGCACCGACCTCGGCTTCGAGGACACGTGGTTTGTCGCGGGGATGCGCTCGTCGGGCTCCAACTGCCTGATCGCCGACGACGTGTTCGTGCCCGAGCACCGTGTGATGTCGGTGCCGCCGGCCATCACCGGCACGTACGCCAACGGCGAGCCCGAGGAGGACCTCTTCCGCGCCGCGCTCGTCCCCGTGCTCACGCTGGTGCTGGCCGGACCGCAGCTCGGCCTGGGCAGCAAGGCGCTGAAGTTGGTCACCGAGAAAGCCTCCCGCAAGGCGATCTCCTACACCAGCTACACCACGCAAGCCGACTCCGTCGCGTTCCAGCTGCAGCTGGCCGAAGCGGCGATGCGGATCGACACCGCCCGCCTGCACGCCTACCGGGCTGCCGACGACATCGACACCGCCGCCGCCGCACACACCTACCCGGACCTGACGCTACGGGCGCGGACGCGCGCCGACACCGGCTGGGCCGTGGAGAACATCACCCGAGCCATCGACATCCTGCTCTCGGCGCACGGCGCGGGCAGCTTCGCCGACGTCAACCCGCTGCAGCGGATCTGGCGCGACTCCGCCGTCGCCGCCCGGCACGCGATCGTGCTGCCCGCGGTCAACTACGAGGTCTACGGCAAGGCCCTGCTCGGGCGCGAGGACCAGATCACCCCGCTCATCTGACCCGGAGGACCCGTCATGAGCCTGCACCGCCTCACCAAGATCGCCATCGGCGTCCCGGACGTCGACGAAACCGCCAAGTACTACACCGAGTTCGGCCTCACCCCGACCGCATCCGGGTTCGCCACCGCCGACGGCGGCGAACAGCTCGAACTGCGGCAGACCCCGCAGCGCCGGCTGCTCACCCTCGGCATCGGCGCCGACGACCCGGACGACCTCGGCCGCATCACCGCGTCGCTGGCCCGCCTCGACGTCGCCAGCCGCATCGACGGCAACGCCCTCCACACCAAGGACCCGGTGACCGGGCTGGACGTCGTCGTGTCGGTGGCCCCGCGACTTCGCCAGGAACCACCGGAACCCGTCACCTACAACCAGCCCGGCTCGATTCAGCGCGCGAACGTCCGCGCGCCCGGCATCGACCGGGAGTCGCCGGTGCGGCCCCGCAAGCTCGGCCACGTCGTGTTCGGCTCCACCGACCAGGCCGCGACCCAGCGGTTCTTCACCGAAGGCCTCGGGTTCAAGGTCAGCGACGAGGCCCCCGGCCTGGCCGCGTTCATGCGCTGTTCCACCGACCACCACAACGTGCTCGTGCAGCAGGCACCGGTCAACTTCCTGCACCACACCTCCTGGGAAGTCGACGACGTCGACGACGTCGGCCGCGGCGCCACCGCCATGCTCGAAGGCCACCCGGAACGCCACACCTGGGGCCTGGGCCGGCACTACATCGGCTCGAACTTCTTCTGGTACCTGCGCGACCCCGCCGGCAACTTCTCCGAGTACTACTCCGACATCGACTGCATCCTCGAAGACCAGCTCTGGGAACCCCGCGTCGTCGCCGCCGAGAGGAGCCTCTACGCCTGGGGCCCACCGCCCCCGCCATCGTTCCTCGCCCCGGAGGACCTAGCCGAGCTGATGACCGACGCCCACGACGGCGCATGAGCGAGCTGGACGTCTTCGGCCGCGGGTTCGGCTCCTACGACGAGCTGTGGCGCTGGTCGGTCACCGATCTCGAAGGGTTCTGGGCGAAGGTCTGGGACCACTTCGAGGTCCGCGGCACCTACGACCGCGTCCTCGACTCGCCGGAGATGCCCGGCGCGCAGTGGTTCCCCGGCGCGGAGCTGAACTACGCCGAGCACATGCTCGGCGAACCCGGCGACGCCGAGCGGCTCGCCGTGCTCGCGCACTCCCAGACCCGCGCGACGATGTCGCTGACGTTCGGCGACCTGGCCGACCAGGTCGCCCGCGCCCGCGCCGGGCTGCAACGCCTCGGTGTCGGGCGCGGTGACCGGGTGGTCGCCTACCTGCCGAACATCCCCGAGACCCTGGTCGCGTTCCTCGCCTGCGCGTCGCTCGGCGCCGTGTGGGCGGCGTGCGCGCCGGAGTTCGGCGCCCGCAGCGTCGTGGACCGGTTCGCGCAGATCGAGCCGACCGTGCTGCTCGCCGTCGGCGGGTACACCTACGGTGCGAAGGAAATCGACCGGAGTGCCGAGGTGGCGGCGATCCGTACCGGGCTGCCGTCGGTGCGGCACGTCGTCGGCGTCCCCTATGGACAGTACACAGTGGATGATGCGACGTTGTGGCCCGAACTGCTGTCCGGCGATCCCGAACCCGGGTTCGAGCGGGTGCCGTTCGCGCACCCGCTGTACATCCTGTTCTCCTCCGGGACGACCGGGCTACCCAAAGCGATCGTGCACGGCCACGGCGGCATCCTGCTCGAACACCTCAAGGCGCACGCCCTGCACCTCGACACCCGCCCCGGCGACCGGATCCTCTGGCACACCACCACCGCATGGATGATGTGGAACATCCTCGTCTCCGGACTGCTGCGCCGGGCCACCATCGTGCTGACCGACGGGAACCCGCAATACCCCGACCTCGCGGTGCAGTGGCGGCTCGCCGCCGACGCGCGGGTGTCGCTGTTCGGCACCAGCCCGTCCTACCTCGCCGCCTGCCGCGCCGCCGGCATCGACCCCGGCGAGCTGCCCGCGCTGCGCACCCTCGGCGTCACCGGTTCGCCACTACCGGGCGAAGTCTTCGACTGGGCAACCGAGCACCTCAGCGACGCGGTCCACATCAACTCGATGTCGGGCGGAACCGACATCTGCTCCGCCTTGATCGCGGGCAACCCGTGGCTGCCCGCTCGCCGCGGCGAGCTGACCGCCCCCTGCCTCGGAGTCGACGTCACCGCGTTCGACACCGCCGGAAACGAAGTCGTCGGAGAGGTCGGCGAGCTGGTCGTCCGGCAGCCGATGCCGTCGATGCCCATCGGCTTCGTCAGCGACCCGGGCGACATCCGATACCGCGCCGCCTACTTCGACACCTACCCCGGCGTCTGGCGCCACGGCGACTGGGTGACCATGTCCCCCGAACGGAGCTTCGTCATCTCCGGCCGGTCGGACGCCACCCTCAACCGCGGCGGGGTCCGCCTCGGCACCGCCGAGTTCTACGCAGTCGTCGAGGAACTGCCCGGCATCGAGGACTCCCTGGTCGTGCACCTCGAGGACCCTGACGGCGGCCCAGGCCGGCTGCTGTTATTCGTCGCCCTCGCCCCCGGCATCGATCTCGACGACACCGTGCGGCAGCGGATCCGCCAGGCCCTGCGCGACCAGCTCTCCCCGCGGCACGTCCCCGACCGGATCGACGCCGTCCCGGCCATCCCGCGGACGCTGACCGGCAAGAAACTGGAGAAACCGATCAAACAGATCCTCCAGGGCCGCGCCCCGTTAGAGGTCGTCGCGCCCGACGCCATCAGCGGCTACGCCGCGATCGGCGCATTCACCGCCTGACGCTTCGCATCCGCCGCACCCCGGAAAATCCGTGGGCTACCCACGACCGGCTGCGGGGTAGTCCGGAAGGGAACCGAAGACGACCACCCGGTCGAAGGAGTACACCCATGTCCACACCGTTGCAGGGAAAACGGGTGGCCATCCTAGCCGCCGACGCGTCGAGCAGGTCGAGTTGGATGAACCGCGCGCGACAGTCACCGCCGCGGGCGCCACGGCCGACCTCGTCTCGCTCCGACACCGCGAGATCCAGGCCACGAACGGTGACATCGACAAGGGCAGCACATTCAGCGTCGCCAAAGTCGTGTCCAAGGGTGGCCGCCGACAACTACGACGCACTGCTGCTACCCGGCGGCACGATGAACCCCGACAACCTCCGGCAGGACCCCGCGGCCGTCCGGTCCGCGGGCGACATCGTCCGCGCGGGCACACCCGTCAGGGTGACCTGCCACCGACTGTGGACCCTGGTGCAGGCCGACGTCGTCCGAGGTCCCACGCTGACGTCGTTCCCCAGCCTCCGCACCGACCTCAGCCACACCGGCGCCGCCGTGGTTGACGAAGCAGTAGTGGTGGACAACAGCCCTGTGTCCAGGCGCAACCCCGCCGACCTGCCCGCATTCTGCGCCGCGATCGTCGAGACGTTCACCGGAACCCCCGGCTCCTCGCGCGACCAGTAGGTCCCGAACCGACGCCGACGAGCAGATTCTCGGACATCCCCACGGCAAACACACCGATCCTGGCAGCGCGCCGGGAATCCGGTGGCGGTGAGGACGAGGACAGCACAATCCTCGGTTCTGTGCTGTGCTGCGCACCAGCAGTGAAAACGACCGACCGCGTCCATGACTCGGCGCCTCGCTCAGCCTCGCAAGCAGGAGAACAACATGAAAATCATTGCGTTAGAAGAACACATGGTCACCTCCACCCTGCTGGACGCCTGGAGGCAGGCACCGGACGAGGCGGAGGAGCAGAACGCCGTCTTCAACGGCACAGGTCTGATGGGAGAGCGCCTGCTCGACGTGGACGCACGTCGATTGCAGGACATGGACGACCAAGGAGTCGACGTACAAGTCCTGTCCGTCACCCAACCAGGTGTGCAGAATCTGACACCGTCACTGGCGGTTCCGTTGGCGAAGCAGGTGAACGATCGGATCTCTGCGGCAGTCTCCCGTCACCCAGGCCGTTTTGAGGCCTTCGCAGCACTACCTACTCCGGATCCCCGTGCCGCAGTGGAGGAGCTGCGGCGCGCCGTGCAGGAACTGGGTTTCATGGGAGCAATGGTGTTCGGCCGCACAGGTTCGAGGAACGCCGACCATCCCGACAACGAGCCGATCTGGGCGGCGGCATCAGATCTGCGGGTACCGATATATCTCCACCCGCAGCGTCCGCAGAACTCGATCCGCAATGGTTACTACAGCGGACTCGGCGACCCCGTCGACCGCGCTTTGAGCACAGCTGCGGTTGGGTGGCACTTCGAAACCGGTATTCAGCTCATCCGGATGATCCTTGCCGGGGTGTTCGATCGCCACCCTGGCTTGCAGCTCGTCATTGGCCACTGGGGCGAGTTGATGCTGTTCTGGGAGGAGCGGTTCACGAGCATCCAACGCGCCGGGCTGCTCCCGAGCGGGCCGACCGTACTCGATGTCTTCCGTGAACACGTCTCCTTCACCGGGAGCGGTGACACCAGCCACCGCTATCTCCGATGGGCGAAGGAGGTGGTCGGCATCGACAGGATCCTTTTCGCTACCGACTACCCTTTCATTGACAACAGCGCAGGAATGGCCCGCTCATTTCTCAATGAAGCGGACCTCACCACAGACGAAAGAGCGGCGGTCGCTCACGCCAATTGGGAAAGGCTCACCGCCCACCTACGTTGACCGCAGAGCCGCGTGCCCGGCGCCTCCCGCGCAGAGCGAAACTGAGCCCGAGCTGATCGGCACGCCAGCGCAACGACAGGCTCGGCCAGGTCCGGCTGACCCAGTGCGAGCTGGGTCAGGTGCGCGGTGCTGGCCATCGAGGTCGAAGCTCGGCATCGGCGCCGCGGTGCCGATGCCGAGCTTGTCGCGGCGGCGAAATCCCGCGGTGACGGCTACCGCTGGAGCACCAACCCGATCGACACCGATCCAGTCGCTGTCGCGTTCTGGGTTCGTCGGTCGCCTCGACGATTCCCGGTCCACAGTGGGACTCTGGACGGATCTTGTACGGCAGGGCCAACTGCGTCAAGCACTCCCCGTGACGTGCACCGGAGCCCCCTGAGCGTACCAAGAGCGTTCCGTCGTGTACCGATGTTTCGAGCGGCAAAGATGCGGCGCCGGTTGAACGGCCGGTGGGTGCCTCGATGCGCCGATGAAGGAAAGGACACCGCCGTTAGCATGGGTTCGTCCCTCCGACGCGGTACACACAACATCAACAACACCGAAACTGGTCCGCGAACTGCGGATATCCGCGACGACCCGACTGATTCGGACCCGCAAGCGTCGAAACGACACCCCCACGACCGGTGACGCCAAATGACCGCCAGCCGACGTCCGGAAAACTGGACCCGACGGATCTGCGCGCTCATCGCCGCCTTCGTCGCCGCGCACGCGTCCTACGAACACCAACGATACTTCGCCCTCAACGGCGGCGCCGACCCCACCAGCTCAGCCTTCTGGCCGCTGTCCGTCGACGGCCTCCTCGTGCTAAGCACCTGGCCAGAAGTTATGTCTGTTAACGCGCGCGAGTCCAGCGGGATATGAAGAACCTCGCCAGGTTAGATCCGGTTACCACACCTGGATCGACCTGACGAGGCCACAACAAGTACGCGCCCAGCGCACATCTACGCCCAACCTGACTCCCCCACGGCACCACGAACTGGTCACCGCCTTGCACGGGCACTGGCGGATCGCCGCCCGGATCGTGATGATCCTGCTGTCCGCGGCCGGGATGAGCGCTCCCGAGATCGCTGACCTGCTGTGCTACGACCCGGTCACAGTGCGCCGGTGGATCGACCGCGACGGCATCAAGGGGCTGCCCGACCTGCCCCGAAGCGGACGGCCTCGCCTGGGCAGCCCTCGGCTCGGGCAACGCATCCGCACCCTGCTCGCGACTCCGAAAGCGTGGACCACCACCAAGGTCTGGCGCGCGGCCGGCCGCCCCGAGATGAGCCTGCGCACCTCCTACCGACGACTGCGCGAACAAGCCCGCTGGCGCAGACCACGTCTGATCGCCAAAGGCGACCCCGACCACGACACCACCTGCACAGACATCCGTACCCGCATCACCGCGCTGCCCACCGGCTCGGTCGTACTCGCCGAAGACGAAACCCACCTCGACCTGCTCGCCAGAATCCGAGCCTGCTGGATGCCCATAGGCCAGCGATACCACGTGCTCACACCCGGCTCCAACAAACGCCGCACCCTGCACGGCGCGGTCAACCTCGCCACCGGCGCCTGGCACTACCACGTCTCGGTGAAGAACGTCTCCGTCGTGTTCTGCTACTTCCTCGAACAGTTGCTCACCGCCTACCCCGACGCACCGGTCGTGGCTGTGCTCTGCGACAACGGCACCACCCACCACAGCGGCATCACCCAACGCTGGCTGGAACAACATCCCCGCCTGCAAGTAATCGAAGGCGCCAAGTACAGCTCCCAGGACAACCCCGTCGAACGAACCTGGGCCGCACTCAAACAACGCATCGCCAACACCGCACCAGCAACCATGCCCGACCGAGTCAGACAAGCCCATGCCTTCTTTCGCGACCACACCACCGAACAGATGCTCACCACCGCCGCACCGTGGACCCCACCCTGGATACCCGAGAATTACAGACAAGACTTCTGGCCAGGCGCTTAGCCCCGCACACCCGGGCGTACCACTAGGAGTGCTTTCCTGTGGGTGGATCATGTGCGGTGTTGCGGATGGGTCTTCGCTCTGGATCCAACCACGCGGGCGGGATCCATTCGATGATTCCGTTGCGCAGCCGCATATCCCACCCGCCATGGTGGAGTAGGTGGTGATGTCTCTCGCAGGCGAGTCCGAGATTGACGATGTCCGTCGGACCCCCAACACCGCCGGGGTTGCTCCAGTGCACAATGTGGTGTGGCGTTGCCCATTTCGGGCCTCGTGAACACCCCGGACCGGTACACCCACGATCCCGGATGATCAACGCCCGCCGCTGCGCCGGAGTCGCCGTCCGCACCGCCCGACCCAAGTCAAGAACCTCACTCGCACCGTTCAGCACCGCTGGTACGGCTTTCGCGTCGCAGCACATCCGCCGCACCTGACTCACACTCAACGCACCATAATCGTCGAGCATGACTATGCCCGCGCGACGTTCCAGCTCTTCCAGCCCGATCGTCACCGTGACGACCGCCCGCTCACCAGCCTTGACCGGCAGGTCGGGGGAGCGTCCGGCGAGGTCGAAGATCGCCGCCAACGCATCACCGTGGCGCTGCGCCGCCGTCCGCGGATCCCGGTTACCGAACGCATCAACCGGGTCAGGCTTCGCCAACGGAATCAGCATGTTCTCCGCGAAATGCCCGGCCTCGGGATCAAACTCACCCGAGTACTTCATCCGACCGTCCCGGGTGAACGAGTACCGGAACTCCCGGTTCGGACGCGACAGGTCCCGCTCACGATCCTCCGGCTTCTTATCCAGCACATCCCAGTACCCCAGTACCCGCCGCCCTACTTTACGGACGGTGGTGGGGATCGCCTGTTGCGACAACTCGACCAGGGTGGCCTCGTGCGCCGCGACCTCCTCCGCCGACACTGAGTCAGGAGCCTGCGAGAGGACGTGTTCGATCTCGTGGGCGTGTTCCCGGTTGATCTCGCCGGACTCCAACGCCTTCCGCATCAACGGAAGCACCGCAGTAGCCTGAGCAACACGAGCGGAGGCTTCCCTCTTCGACACCCGCAACGACAGCGCCAGCATCGTCGCCGTATCACGGAAACCCTTCTCCACAGACAACCCGCGCCTGTCGATGTCACCGACGAGATCCAGCATCCGCGCATACACACGACACAAATCCCGCTCGACAGCAAGAAGCCCAGCAGTCAGCTCCCCATCGGAAAGCTGCCACACCGGCATCACCTCATCGACACCCACACCCCCATTCTACCCGAACATTTGTTCGAACCGCCACCCGTCCGGTTAGACCCGGCTGCCTTTTTTCGGGTCGTGCACCTGTGATCGTCACCGGTCAGCGGATACCACCGAGGCGACTATCCAAAGTGGAATGATCCTCGCGGGCGCTGAAGCAGGACGGCAGACACAACCCCCGTAAGATCAGCCGCATGACGGAACTGGCCGAGGCGGAACGCGCTCTACACGACCGGACTCGCCTCAGCGGCGCCGTCGAAGCCTGGGAAGAAGACGGCCTGCTCGCCGTGCGCGCCGACAGCGTCAAACTGCGGTTCCTCAACACCATCAACGGAGTCACCGAAAGGAACCTCGCCGCCGCGATCCGACTGGCGGCCTCACCCCGGTGGCGCGGCGGCGCGCCCGTGATCATCGTCCCGCCAGGGCTCGACACCGAAGTGTTGCCGGACGCGGGTTTCGTGCCCAGCGTGCCCAGCGGCCACCGCCTCCTCGCCACCCGGCCGCTCGAAGACGTGCCGCCACCGGACCCCGGCGTCGCCGAAACCCTTGGCACTGGGCTGTTCCTCAAGGTGCTGCTCGACGGCTACCAGAGCACTGGCGCGATCTCCAGGCTCATCGCCGTCGAGCACTCCGCGCCCGGCATCCGGCGGTTCCTGCTGGGAAACGTCGCCGCCGCGGCCTTGAGTGTGCACGGGACGACGGCGGTGCTGGGCGGCGCGGCGACGCTGCCGGAACATCGTGGCGAAGGCGCCCAACGACGTCTGCTCGCTCATCGCGTGGCCGTGGCCGCGGGCCTTGGCTGCAGGCTGGCCGTGGCGACCGCCGCCCCGGACTCGCCCAGTGCGGCGAACCTCGCCCGCAGCGGCTTCCGCCTTCACCTGCGTCCAGCGTGGACTCAGCCCTGACGAGCGAGTGGATTGTGCAGCAACAGCTCCACGTTGCGGTCTGCGGCGGTACCCGACCCGCGACTCTCGCGGCGCGGATCGTCGCGGTGCTGCCAATAATTCGCCGAGAGCTCCCGCGAGAACCCGGCCAAGGCTGCCGGATCGCCGCCACCGTCCCACCCGGGAGGTCCATTGTGGTCCAGCGTGGTGGCCACAATGGACAATGTGCCGTCGCGGTTGTCGAACAGTTCGATCAGCCGCGCCTGTTGCGGCCAGTCGATGTGCGAGGCCGTGGTGATCTCCCAAAAACTCCCGTACGGTGTCACCGTGTTCTCGTGCGTGTGCCCGTTCACCCACAGCACCACGTTCGGGAACAGCCGCAGCAGCGCCGCCAGCTCGTCGGTGAGAATCCGCCGGTCGGGCCCGGTGTCGTTGATCAGCGTGTGCAGCGGGTGATGGCTGAACAGCACGAACAGCCGGTCCTGGCCCGCTTCGAGCTCGGCCGTGAGCCACTCGAACTGCGCGACGTCCAGGGAGCCCTGCCAGGAACCGTGATGGTTGACCGTGTCCAGCACCAGGCACCGCAGGACGCCGTGGTCGAACGCGTAGTACGCCGTCCCGGCGGAGACGTTGTCCGCGCCGAAACCGTGCCCGTGACACTCGACGTGCGCAGCGACCCACTCGCCGCGTGAGACGTGGCGGCGCCCGGGATCGGCCGTCACCTTGGTCAGCGGGCCGTCGAGCAGCCTGTCGACGACCTCGCGGTCCGCGCGGTCGAAACCGGCGAGCAGTTCGACCGTGTCCCCCTCCGGCTGGCCCGCGAGCTTCGCCGGGCCCACCGTCACCTCGGCGATCTCCGGCCACGGTGGCACGCAGCCCTGCAGCAGGTTGTCGTGATTGCCGTGTACGGCGTACCAGGGCATTTCGAGCCCGGTCGCGGTGAACGGCGCCGCGGCCGCACCCAGCACACCGGGTGCCGAGGGGAAGCCGTACAGACGACGCGCGTCGTCGTCCTCGGAGCCTTCGGGCGTGCCCCCGGGGTGCCAGTACTTGACGTCGTAGGTCGCCGGATCGCTCGCGTGGACACCTTCCCAGCGGCCGCGTTCCCCCGAATCCGGGTCGACGGATCCTCCGTCGAGCAGGGTCAGGTAGGAGCGTAACTCGTTGTCCTGGCAGGCATCCGTGGCGTCGCCGGTCGAGATCGCGAAGGCCGCGCCGGACCCGTTGACCGCGCGCACCATCGCCTCGACCACATGCGGGGTGAATATCTCCTGGGGCCGGTACGTGCCGACCAGTGGAATGTACTCGCGGTACGGCGAGTCCGGATCCGCGTGCCGCTCCAGGAACTCCACCCGGGTGGGCGACTGCGCGTCCATCACGTGCAGATCGGACAGATGCGCGAACGACCCGAGGCTCACCCGTTCGGAGGTTCCTGAAGCGGGCGCCAGGTCCTCCCTGACGAGGTGTGCTTCACCCGGCGCCGCCGCGATCCGCTGGTAGCCCAGCTCACCGGGCTTGTCGCGGATGAGACGGCGTCGCGTGGTGTCCAACTCAGAGTTCCTCCGTGGCCAGCAACACCGGGCGGGAGCCGAAGCCGACCGTCGCGGTCGTGCCCGGCCGCAGCTCGGCGGCCGCGACGCTGGGGAGGTCCGCCAGCAGCCTGGTGCCATCTGCCAGCGTAGCGGTCAGCCGTGTGACGGCGCCCCGGAAGCTGTGGTCGGTGATCCGGACGGGCCCGTCCGCCGCGGCTTCGAGCGTGACGGCCTCGGGCCGGACCAGGACCGTCGTCACCCGCCCGTCAGCGCCGCCGCCGTCGTCGGCCAGCGCCAGCCGATGCCCGGCGACCTCTACCGCCGTGCCGCCGCCGGTGACGACGCCCGGCAGGTGGTTCATCGTGCCGACGAACTCGGCGACGAACGCCGTCGCCGGGCGTGCGTACAGCTCGGCCGGGGTGTCGCACTGCTCGAGCCGCCCGACGCGCATGACGCCGACTCGGTCCGCAATGGACAGTGCTTCCTCCTGGTCGTGCGTGACGAACAGCGTGGTGATGCCCACCCGCAGCTGCAGCCGCCGGATCTCGTCACGAAGCTGCGTCCGCACCTGAGCGTCCAAAGCGGACAGCGGCTCGTCCAGCAGCAGCACCCTTGGCTCGATGGCGAGCGCCCGCGCCAGGGCGACCCGCTGCTGCTGACCGCCGGAAAGCTGGTGCGGGTAACGCTTTCCGTGCGAGTCGAGGCCGACCAGCTCCAGCAACTCCTGTGCCCGCTTCTGGCGGGTGGGCGCCGCGACGCCGCGCAGGCGCAGCCCGAAGGCGACGTTGTCCCGCACGGTCAGGTTCGGGAAGAGACTGTAGGCCTGGAAAACCATGCCCATGTCCCGTTTGTTCGCCGGGACGCCGACGACGTCGGTGCCGTCGACCAGCACCTCACCGACGTCGACCTGCTCCAGCCCGGCGAGCACGCGCAACGCCGTCGTCTTGCCGCAGCCCGACGGGCCGAGCAGCGCGACCAGCTCGCCCGGGGTGATCAGCAGGTCGAGCCCGTCGAGCGCCCGGACCTCGCCGAACGCCCGGTGGAGGCCGCGGAACTGGACCGACGCGCCGGTGCGCGGGGTTTCGAGTACAGCAGTCATCAGGCACTACCTCGTTTACGACGTCCCGAAACCAGGGACAGGACGAACAGGAGCAGGAAGGCGACGAGCAGGCTCAGCAGCGAGACGGCGACGGAAACCCCGGCCTCGGACTGGCCGGTGCTGACCGTCCACACGGGAAAGGTTTCCATCAGCAGGATGCTGGCCAGGGTGTACTCCCCGAGCACGAGCGCCAGGTTCAGGAACGCCGCGCCGAACACCGCCGAGCGGATGTTCGGCACGATCACGCGCAGCAGCACCGCGGGCCAGCTCGCGCCGAGACTGCGCGCTGCCTCGACCAGCGTCGGCAGCGCGATCGCCTGGAGTCCCGCGTCGAGCGTGCGATAGGTGAACGGCAGCGCCAGGATCACATACTCCAGCACCAGGATCACCGGTGTCCCGTTGATCACCTCCGGCGCGTCGCGGAACACCACGAGCACGCCGTTGACCAGCACGATCGGCGGGATCACCAGAGGCAGCAGGCTGACACCCTCGATGACGCGGCGCAGCTTCGGCTTGCGCAGGTGCACCCAACTGACTGTGGGGACCATCAGGATCAGCGTGAGCACCACCGTGCCCGCCGCGACCCAGAGCGAGGTCCCCAGCGTCGAGAGCAGATCCGGCTCGTCGAGCAGTTTGGCCCAGGATGCGAAACTGTGCGTGTCGTTGACGTCACGGAGGCTGAATTCGACCGACGCGGCCATCGGGATCAGGAAGTACAGCCCGAACAACGTCAGGATCAGCCGGCGGGCCCAGGAACGCTTCATCCGAGCCACCTCGACGCGCGTTTCTGCATCCAGGCGTAGATCGCCATCACCAGCGCCACCACCAGGATCATGCCGAGCCCGAGGGCCTTGCCGAGGTTCTGCTGGTCGGCGACGACGTTGCCGGACACCAGCGAGCCGATCTGGATCGGCACCAGCGGCACGACACCGCTGGTCAGCGCATAGGCCGTGGCGTACGCGCTGAAGGCGTTGGCGAACAACAGCAACGCCGACGCGAGGAACGGCGGCAGCAGCACCGGGCCCGCGATGAGCCGGAAGTACTGCCATTTCGTGGCGCCGAGGTTCTCCGCGGCCTCGCGCCACTGCTCGCGCATGCCTTCCAGCGCCGGGGTGAACACGATGACCATCAGCGGGATCTGGAAGTAGACGTAGACGATCGAAATCCCGGTGAAGGTGAACAGGTTGAACCCGCCACCGTAGAGGTCGACGCCGAGGCCGGTGAGCGCCTTGGTCACGATGCCGATGCTGCCGAGGGTGGCGATGAACGCGAACGCCAGCGGCACGCCGCCGAAGTTCGCCAGCACCCCGGACGCGCTCGAGACGATCTTGCGCAGCAGACCGTCCGGTTTGGACCCGAGCACGGCGTGGGCGAGCAGCGCGCCCAGCACAGCGCCGAGAGTGGCGGTCAGCGCCGAAAGCTCGATACTGGTCACGAACGAGCGGCCGTACTGGTCGGCCAATGCACCGGTGATGTTTTCCGTGGTGAACGCGCCGTCGTTGTCCTGGAACGCGCCCAGCACGACCATCACGACGGGGGCGCCGAGGAAAACGCCGGTGTAGACGAGGAACGGCAGCAGTCCGAAGTGCCCGGTCAGCCACTTGAGCAGGCGCCGCGCCGAGGCGGGGCGCACGGGCGCGGGGGGGGGGGCGCCCCGGGGGG